>CAYQBW010000319.1:0-4366 GCA_964415725.1 uncultured Planctomycetia bacterium | reverse complement strand
GCCTCGGCCCTGGCCACGGCGGTGATGGGACTCTGGGCCCGCTATCCCGTGGCCCTGGCCCCGGGCATGGGGCTCAACGCCTTCTTCGCCTTCAGCATCTGCAAGGGCCTGGGCGCCCCCTGGGAGGTGGCCCTCTCGGCGGTGCTGGTGGCGGGGGTGGTCTTCCTGGTGCTCTCCCTGGGAGGAATCCGGGAAAAGCTCCTGGCCGCAGTGCCGCCGGTGCTCACGGCGGGATGCGCCGGGGGCATCGGGCTCTTCATCGCCCTGATCGGCCTCCAGAAGGCGGGGATCGTCGCGCCCAACCCGGCCACGATGATCACCATGGGGGACCTCTCCAAGGGCGCCGCCCCTTACGCGGCGGGGGGGATTCTGCTTACGATGCTCCTGGTCTCGGCCCGGGTTCCCGGGGCGCTTCTCCTGGGAATCGGCGCCACCTGGATCCTCCTGGTCCTGGGGGGGACTGCGCCGGCCCCCCAAGCCTGGGTCCAGGTCCCGGCCCTCCCGGAGCACACCCTGGGCAAGGCCTTCCTCCACCTATCCAGAGCCCTCTCGCCGGAATACCTGGGAGTAGTGGCGGCCCTGGTCTTCGTGGATCTCTTCGACACCATGGGGACCCTTCTCGCCCTGGCCTCCGGGGCAGGCATGTTGCGGGAGGACGGATCCCTTCCCCGGGCGAGCCGGGCCTTCACGGCCGACGCTCTTGGAACCATCCTGGGCGGAATCCTCGGGACCTCCACGGTGACCTCCTATATCGAGAGCGGGGCGGGCATGGCCGCCGGGGGACGAACGGGCCTCACCGCCCTGGTCACGGCGGCCCTCTTCCTCCTGGCCCTCCCCTTCGCCCCGCTCGTGGCGGCCGTGCCCGAGGCGGCCGCCGCGCCGGCCCTGGTGCTGGTGGGCGCCTTCCTCCTTCATCCGCTCAAGCGGGTTCACCTGGAAAACCCGGGCGACGCAATCCCCGTCCTCGTCATGACGCTCGGCATGCCCGCCTGCTACTCCATCGAAAAGGGCCTGGGCTTCGGGTTCATCGCCTACGTGCTCTGCCGGGCCGGCGCGGGCCGCTTCAAGGAGATCAGCCCCCTGGTCTGGTTCCTGGCCCTGGCCTTCCTGGCCCGCTTCGTCTTCCTCCCCCACGTGTGAGACGGAGGCCCCCGTAACCCGGCCTTCCCGGTTTCCCCGGCGGGAAGCTATACTGGCCTTCATGGATCGTCTCCAGGAAAGCATCCTCCAGGCACTGGCGCCCTATTCCTCCATCCAGGCGGCCCTTCTCTTCGGTTCCCTCTCCCGGGGGAAATCCCGTCCCGGAAGCGACCTGGACCTGGCCGTCCTCACCGCCGAGACCGGGGCGGGACCGCGCAGGAAGATGATGACCGCCTTGATGTCGGCTCTTTCCGATCTCAGCCCTTCGGGAAAGGTGGACCTTGTCTTTCTCGACGAAGCCCCGCCCGCCCTCAGGCAGAGGATCATGGAAGAAGGGAAACTCCTTCTTTGCCGGGACCGGAGAGCCTGGGCCCGGTGGAGGGAAAGGACCATGAGGGAATACTTCGACATGGAGATCTACCGCCAGGCCTACATGGCCGCCCAGAAAAAGAGACTCCTGGAAAGGAGGAGAAGTGGTCGATCGCCAAAAATTATCGAATCGCTTAAACGCACTGGAAAATTACCTGACTGAAATCCGGGCCCTGGCAACCCTTCCCAGGGAGAAATTCATCCGGGAGCCTTCTTACCACCACCTGGCAGAGCGGTATCTCCACCTGGCCTGCGAGGCAGTCCTTGACATGGCCAACCATATCATCTCAGAGGAAGGTTTCCGCCAACCCGGAACCAACAAGGAATCCATCACGGTCCTGGAAGAAGAAGGGATCCTTGATCCCGGACTCGCGGAAAAGCTCAGGAGGTGGATGGGATTCCGGAACGTTCTGGTCCACCTCTACCTGGAAATCGACCACGGCCGGGTCTACGACGCCATGGCGGAAGACCTGGGGGACCTGAACGAGTTCGCTTCCAGAATTTCCACGTTCCTTTGATTTCTTTCTTCTATTGGATCTTCGCCGTTCCGGCGGCGGAGAGGACCAGGCCCGCCGGGTTGGCCTTGGAATCCAGGAAGATCCACTGGAGGCGGAAGAGAAGCCCCCGGTAGGCGGTCCCTGAAGGAATGGAGAGGGAGAGGGTCGCCGTGCCGTTGCTCCCGACCTGGGCGGCCGATCCGGTGAGGATGTTGATGTAGAGGGAGCACCCCGGGGCGCCGATCCCGGCCAGGGAGAAAGGAAGGGCCAAAGAACCGAACTTCTTCGTGTCGTTCCCGAGGAGCAAGAGACCCGCCGCCCCCGCCGGGGCCGAAGAGGCCCGGACCTGGAAGGGCTTGCCCCCAACGGGCGGGCTCGGCGCGGAGAGGACCGGGACTTTGCCGTTCGAGCCCTTGCACCCCTTACCGAAAAGGGTCAAACCCCCTCCTCCGCCGCCGAAACAGAACCTGACCCTGAGCCCGCCGACCAAGGGGCCGTAGCCCGACTTGGCCGGCTTCGCCGTATCGTATCCCAGGAAATAGACGCACTTGAGGGTGTTGGACCGGTGGAACCCGGGCGAGGCGCTGGAGCAGGAAGCCCCCTGGGTGACGATCTCGATCACCAGGTCCCTGGAGCCGTCCCAGGTGAACTTCTTCTCCACGGGCAGGCTGGTCCACGTGTCGGCCTTGGGGATGCTCCAATACCAGCGGCTCTTGCTGAGCACCGTCACCGCCCCGCCCAGGTTGTCGTCAAAGACGGTGGAGAGGGTCTTTCCCTTGAGGTGGGCCAGGCGGACCTCCAGGAGGTCGAAGTGGTAGCGGCCCGAGACCACCGGCGCGAACTGGAGGGTAGAGACGGTCCCTCCCTTGCCGGGAAGGCTCGAGGCCGGGACCAGGAGCTGGTAGCGCACGTTCTGGAAAGGCCCCGTCGGGCCTCTTCCGCCGAAGGGGATCTGGTTGGACTTGCCCGCCCCGGCGTTCTCGTCGGGAACGCCGGCGCACACTTGACCCCGGACAGGGGAGAGAGAGAGCATGCCCGCGAGCAACGCGGGAAAGAGAAAACCCTTTGCCTTCATGGGAGAGACTCCTTGCCGCCTTCCTTCCCTTCCTTCCTTGAATCGGCCCAAAAAGGAGGAAGTCTGGAGCTTGCGGAAAGGGGAGGGGCGAGGGAAAAAGGGACCATGAAGACCCGGCGGCTGCTTTTCGTTCTCTTTCTTTTTCTCCTTCTTCCCATGAGCCTGGAATCCCAGGAACGAGTGCGCCAGCCCAAGGACCCGGTGGGATTCTGCTGGACCCCCAAGGCCATGGAGACCGTGGCGGGCCGCTCCCTGGCCCTGGAAGAGGCCCGGCTTCCCGAGTCGGCCCGCCTGGTCCGCCCCCCGGTCTTGATGGCGGTCTGCCCCCATGACGACCACGTCTACGCGGGACCGGTCTATGTGCATGCTCTCCAAGGGGTTACGGCCAAGGACGTGGTGCTTCTCGGAGTGTGCCACGTGGCCCGGAAGTTCGGCGTCCATGACGTGCTGGTCTTCGACACCTACCCGGCCTGGAAAGGCCCCTGGGGGCCGGTCCCGGTCTCGCCGCTCCGGGAAAAGGTGATCCAGGCCCTTCCCAAGGACATGGCGCTCATAAGCGACCCCGTCCAAGAGGCGGAGCACTCCACCGAGGCGATCGTGCCCTGGCTCCAGTGGAAGCGCAGGGACGTTCGCATCCTCTCCATCCTGGTGCCCCAGTCCCGGGAGGACCGGCTGGTGGAGATGGCCCGGGCCCTGGCGGGAGCCCTGGCCAAGGCCTCCCGGGCCCTGGGGATGGAACCGGCCAAGGACTTCGCCCTGGTGGTGAGCAACGACTGCGTCCACTACGGCGACCAGGGGTGGAGGGGCCGGAACCTGGCGCCCTTCGGGGCGGACCGGGCCGGTTACGAGCGGGCCACGGCCCTGGACCGGACGCTCTGCCGGGAGTTCCTTGCCGGGCCGCCTTCGGTGGAGAAGGCCCGGGGGCTCTTCGAGAAACTGAACGACCCCAAGACCCTGGAAGGCAGGATCCACTGGTGCGGGCGCTTCTCCGTGCCTTTCGGGGAGGCCCTCCTCGCAGGGATCGTCCCCCTCCTGGGCCTTTCCAAGGCGCCGGAAGGAGTCTTCCTGCGTTACGGCACAAGCCTGGACCCGGGCCGGATCCAGGTGGACCTGCCTCCTCTCGGGGTCACGGCCCCGGCGAACCTCCACCACTGGGTGGGGTATGCCGCCCTGGCCTGGCCCCTGCCCTGATCTGGTAGGGGGCGTCGTAGGGGACGCCGTAGGGGACGCTGTAGGGGACGCCCGAGGGGCGGAGCGAAGCGACGCCCCGACGGTCGTCCCGCGA
>CAYQBW010000318.1:0-4377 GCA_964415725.1 uncultured Planctomycetia bacterium | reverse complement strand
ATGTGATGCCTGCCAATATCCATATTGGTGAAATACAACCCCACGGGAACGCCGGGAACGCCCCGCCCTTCCCCGTCCATGACGAGGAACTCCAGGTTCCGGCGAGGGCGGAGAACGAGATCGATTCCTTTGTCGAGCCTGGCCTTCTTGCTTAACCCCTGAAGCCAGATCCCCATCCTCGGGCCTGCCCGGATCACCTTGCGCTCCGAGGCCAGGTTTCCCCCCTTGGATTCCGCCCACAAACGAAATTTTACCTCCCTCCGGGGGAGGATGCCCCCATCGCCCCAAAGCCGAATCCTCAAAACGCCCTTCTCCCCCACGGGAAAAACCCAGCTCTTTTTCCCTTTCCCATCCGCTGAAGTTCCCCTCCTTCCTAGGAAGAAAGGGCCCCAACCGAATTCCATCTTGAATCGGAGCTCCAGGTAAACCTTCGAACTCCCGGGAGGCGCCATGCCCCCCTTCTTTTTTTCCCAGACCCGGACCTCCAACACTCCGGGGCTTTCCACTTGGGAAACCACCAGTTCTTTCCCGGGAGGGACTTTCTTCCTTCCCGGCTTCGAGGGTCCGGCCCTATGACCCCTTTCTCCCTCGATCTCCTTCTTTTTCTCAGTACCGGAAAGGACGGGCGGCGCCTTCTCCTTACCCGAACCTGGGGGAAGGCCAGGGCCGGACAATCCCGGTTCGAAGGAGAAAAGCCCAATGGCCCACAAAAAAAGAACCCCCGCCACAAGGAGAAGAAAGGAAATTCCCACCCTTGGGGAAAACCTCATTCACCGAGCCTCCTTTCCCTCGACCTGTATAGCACGGAAAAACCGAAAGGAGCCGCCTTCATAAAAAAGAATCGCAGGAATCGCCGCGGTTGTAAAGCCCCCCAAGGTGCATTCCCCCCCAGGAGGTGGACGGCCGGGAATCCCCCTCCACCCGGGACCTCCTCCGGGAGGGGCACTTTGGGCTTTGCTTTCAGTGAGGCTTCATGAGTTCAAGGCCAAGCTGGAGGGGGACCGGGAGGCCCTGTGCGGGCCCCGGTACAAACAGGAAAATGGGCGCCAGGCCTACAGGTATGGGTATGACAAAGGGACCCTCCCCTTTGGAGGACGGCAGCCAATTCAGTCCTGGAGGGATTGGAGGACACCCTGAGCCTGATCCGCCTGGGAGTCGATCGCAAATCGGCCCTGGGGAGGTCCTTGATGTCGACCTACATCATCGAAAATCTGAACGGGATGATCCGGAAATACACCAAGAAGGTGAAAAGGTAGAGGAGCGGTTCCATGATCATCCGGTGGGTGGCAACGGCGTTGCAGGAATCGGAGGCCCGTTTTAGGCGAATAAAAGGATATTGAAACATCCTCAATTGGGACATCCCCATTTTAACACACCTGGCCCGGGGATAATGAGGCCTGCAGTTAACCTGAATTCGTGCACTTTTTGACTGCACCTTAGAGGCATGGTCAACTTTAAATAGTATTCTCAATTTTTCCAGAATTTAAATCATTTACCTATTCGCATAAACTGTAATATTCTTGTTTTCGCCCTTTGAAATGAAGACAATGCGACTTCCTAAAATGGCCCCATTTTTTCCTTTTACTATAACCTTGTAACGCCCACCGGGTAGATTATAAAACCACACGATGCGCGATCGGGGGACCTCTTTCTTTTTGGACCTTGTGAACCCCCAGAAAGGTTGTAGCTTGGTATCAAGGACAGTTAATATTAGATTTCCCTGTTTTCCCGGCGGGAAACCAACGACCCGGACTTTCAACCGGCCTAAAAGCCTAAGACCATGGCCATGGAATCCTACTTTCAAATGTTGCCCGGGATTCAAATTTATGGGTACCCCACGCAAGCCGTCCGGAATCGTTTTGCTCTTCAGAATAGTCATAATCCGTGAAAAGGCTTCATATGCGGACAAATCCTCCTCTAACCTGAGCCGCCAATGCCCGGGGGAAAGGGATGAGAATTGGAACCGGCCATTCTTTATGGGAGCGGCCAAACAAATTGTATTCCTCTCGTTCTCCAAGAGGACGACCTTCGCACTTGAATCAGAAACGATCCCCGACACACCACAATCATTGCGCAATCGCAGATCAAGATGGGACTGTAGGACCGGAACGGCTGGCTGAAAAGGAATCACGGCAATTCCCATTTTCGGATGGGATGCGGAAAGGATCGCCGGGCCAAGGGAATAGACGGGGAGGTTAAAATCCCCATGCCCATCCGACCAAGTTGCTGCTGTAATGATGAAACGTTTATACCGTTGAGATACCCTTAAAGCACCGGCCCATGGCACGTCGCTTTTTCGGTGGGCAATGGTAACCATTGCGCCATTTACGGGTTGGCCGTCTGGCCCAATGACTTTACCATTTACGGTTCGGACCCCTTTGACCGATGGAACATCCAAAGCAAGGTGCCCTACTCTTTCCAAATCAAGTCGCATTGTCGGCCCGACTTGAAGACCAACCTCCGGGCAAAACAACATGATTTGATTGAAGCCATCGACCGCTCCTTTTAGGAGAACTTTTTCGGTCCCCTTAACAACTCTCACCGGGATCCCAAATTTGCCGCTTCCTTGTTCTTTCAACATCAAAGTAACCCAAGAGGGAGAGCAGTCACCAGGCCACCTCAAGCGCACTAACACCCTAGGGCATACTCCCCTCCACAAGTGGAAGACCAAGTATTTCGTCCCATCGAGAACAACTCGTTTAGCCTTCCCCTGGACATATCCGGAGCCCGTCAAGACCTTTCCTTTCGTGCCCGGAGGATACCCACCGAGCCAGGCAAGCCCATCTTTTCCGGTAACGGCATCGGGAACCCATCTCATTTTTCCTTCCATGTCAAAGGACGCCCCGACTCTTGAAAGTGGATTACCGGTTGGACCATAAACCTCTACGTAAAGATCATAGCCTGGCATCAGATTGAGAATAATGGGCTTTTCCGGAAAGGAGCGCAGGTTTTTCTCACAAAAGGCTCTCCCTGGCGCAAACGCAATTATCTTACCAGGCATACTCTCTACCGGTAATTCGCATATCCCACGCCCATCGGTAATGTGACCCTTCCAAATGTATACCAGGGACTTACCATTCCCAAGCTTATCTTTTTCCGGCATTGGCAAATACAAAACAGTAGCGCCACGGATAGGCCCGCCCTCTTCTTTGCGGACGACGACCTGAACCGATGGCTCACGGTCAAGATAAATATTTCCAATATTTATTCGTCTTCGCGTCAACCAGATTGGGCCTAACTCTTTTTTTATGAATCCATCAGCATTAATCACAAGCCGGGCTTTGGCTCCGTCCAGCAAACCGTTAAATTCGAATTTCCCAGAATCATCGGTCTTTACCGCCAGGGACGTAAAACCATCGACTGGACACATTCCCCTCCAAACCATCATGGGAATATTCGGGGAATCAACCGTGAGCCCGATTTTCGCCCCGGCTATCGGTTCTCTCCCTCCGGCCGAAAGCACTTTACCATACAATGACACCCCACGCCGAAGTTTACGACCTGAAAGGGGTAAACGTTTGACCCCCTCATCTACGTGGGGCCGCCCCTTGGGGCCTTTTTTTCCATCTATAGTGTGCCCAGGTGCTTTTTGCGGTGGACCGGGAGGCCCCAATCCCGTTTGTTCAACATCCGTGTTTAGTGGAATCTGGGGAATTTTCTGTAGATTGACAGAAAAAAGATAAAATGCAACAAAGAAAAGTATAATCAATCCTAACCCAGCCCCTATTACTAATCTTTTCATAACCATGCTCCCCTGGTGTCAGGAAAGTTGCCCCATGGACTCGCCGCTCGGATGGGCGTGGGCGCCAGCTCAAGCCTACGCCCCTTGATACGCTTTTCGAGCTCCGAGCGAGAGGAATCGAGATCATCCCCCCCCTGTCTCAGGGAAGTTCTCCCACCTTCCGAAAGCGTTTGGCTCCCCCGCACGGAGGCCAAGTTAGGCCGAAGTTAGGGGACGAGATCGGACCAACTTTCACACCCCCTCGGGGGTCGAAAATTAGCCGTCGCCTTAGGTCGATCTTGGGGCGTCCTCCTACAACCCTGTTTCTCGTAATGCCTTCAGGGGCCATTGGAAAGAAAAACCTCAATTTTCAATAATCAAAAGAAATTTTGCTGTCGCCGCCTAAATTGGGGATGGTTTTCTTCCCTATTCCCCGGATCTCGACCTCCAGTTTGCAGGGGAAGTTCCTGGCGAGGACGTAAAGGACCTTCCCCCTGCGGTCCAAGGTGAACTTGGTGTCGTAGGGATTACCGTTCAAACGGACTTCGAGTTTGCGCAAATCCTCTCTCCGGCACTGGATTTTCACCCTTGCCAACTGGACGAGCCCACGGAGGTCGATGGGGTTCAAGGTGGGCTCCTTGTAGAGGCCTTTGCCA
>CAYQBW010000317.1:473-4382 GCA_964415725.1 uncultured Planctomycetia bacterium | reverse complement strand
GGTGATCCTCTGGCCGGCCACCCTCCTGTTCTTTCTCGCCCTGGAAGGGGGACTCGGATACGCCCGCTTTCTCGTGGCGGATCCCCAGTTCCTTCCCGACCTGGACCTCCTCCTGGTGGTCCTGGTGGGTCTTTTCGCGAGAAGGAGCCGGGTGACGCCCCTGCTCCTGCTCGGGGCGGCGTGCCGGGCGGTCCTGGCCGGGACCCCCCCGGCCCAGGCGGCGGGCTCCTTCCTCCTGGTGGGATGGGGATTGGCGGCCTCCCGGAATCTCCTCTTCCGCGACCGCCTTCCGGGAAGGCTTTTCTTAGGATTCGCCGGGCTCCTGCTCCTGCGCTCCCTCATGGCCCTCTTCGACCACCTCGGCCGGGGGATGGGCTGGCCGCCGGCCGGGGAGTGGCTCCTCCCGGCGGGGCTGACGGCCCTCTGGGGGACCTTCCTCCTTCCCCTTTTCTGCCTCCTTCCTCCCATGCGCTTCCACGTGGAGAAGAGCCGTGTTTGAACAGGCCCGAGGAAAGATCCTGGGTCTCAGGACCCTCTTCCTCCTGGCCCTGGGGCTCCTGGCGGGCCGGCTCTTCTGGCTCCAGGTGCTGGAACACGATTACTGGTATTTCCAGGGGTTTCTCAACAGGGAGAGGATCCTGCCCAGGCCGGTGAAGAGGGGGGCCATCCTGGACCGGAAGGGCAGGCGCCTGGCCTGGGACGAACCGGCCCACGACGTGGAGCTGGTCTACCGGGATTTCCGCCGGGGCAATCCTTTGGGCCAGGCCTTCCACCTCCGCCTCCTGGTCCTTCCCGATCCCAGGCTTCCGGCGGAGATCATGGAGCTCTACCGGAAGAGGATGAAACTCCGCGGGAGGATCCGTTCCCTTCCGGCGGGATCGGAGGAACGAACCTCGCTGGAGAAGAAGCTGGCCTCCATGAAGAGGGTGGTCCCCCCCGATCCGAGGCCCTATACCCTTTTGCGCGCCCGGGAGGAGATTTCCCGGCTGGCCAGGTTCGCCGCCGCCCTGGGGCCGGCCGATCTCCCGGACCCGGAGAAGGCTCAGGCTGAGAAGGCGGCTGGGCTCTCGAGGGAGGACGCCAAGGCGCGGGCCCGGGTGGTGCGGTCCAACATGGAGTGGTATCTGCGGCGCCTCCTGGGGGAGGCCCTTGCGGAGGCCGCCCGGACCAAGGGGTGGGCCTCGAACCTTGAGAAAACGTTAGAGCGTATGGGAGGGGGAAGCCTGGCCCGGGGCGTCCGGAGGGAGTTTCGAAAAGCGCTTGAGGAAGGCTGGAAGGGGTCCTTCGCGGCGCGCCTCGGGCTCGGGCCGGGCGACCTGGAAGCCCTCCTGGAGAAGGGGGCCGCCGCCCTGGTCCCCCCGCGCCCGCGTGACCGGGATCCCCTGGAGCTGTTGGACCGGATCCACAGGCGGAACACCTGCCTTTTGCTCTTCCAGTTCGGGAACCGGTGGGCCCTGTGGGACAGGCGTTTCCGGGACGCCGCGCGCCTGCGGGAGGACCGGAGGGACCCCTTGTGGCGGGCCGTCCCCTTCGAACTGGTCAAGTGGGTGGAACTGAGTCCCAGGGCGCACCGGGGCTTCTTCGTGGTGGATTCGGTCCGCCGTGTCTACCGCTCGGTGGAGGGGAGGCTTCCCGCGGCGAGGCTCTTCGGGAGGGTGACGGGGGTTCTCGCGGGAGACAAGAACAAGCTGGACCCCGACACCACCTGGCTCCAGCCGCTCCCGGGGCTGGAGGATTACTGGCCCGAATACGAGGAGAGCGTGGAAAGGCGGGCCAGGCGGCTGGCCTCCCGGGTGAGCCGCTTCGGCCGGGGCGGCCTGGAGGGGGAGCTGGATTCGGTGCTTCGGGGGAAAGAGGGTTGGACCTTCTTCGAGGCCGACCGGAAGGCCCGGCGCCGGCTCAGCCATTACCAGGGGGCTCCCCGGCCCGGCCGGGACGTGCGGATCACCCTGGACCTGGACCTCCAGTGCGCCCTGGAGAGGGCCCTGGCGAGGGCAAGGCTCCCCGTCTCCGCGGCCGGGGCCGCTCTCCTGGCGTGCCGGACCGGTGAGATCCTGGCCCTGGCTTCCCTGCCCCTGGCGGGAAGGGAGGACCTGGACCGGGGATGGAAAGATCTGGCCCGCCTGGCACGGGCCTGGCGGGAAGGAGGCAGAAAAGGCCGCCGTCCCACGACGCTTCCCATTCTCCAGGACTGGTCCCGGTTTCGATACGGTCCCTCCATGCCGGGGTCGACCTTCAAGGTGGTTACGGCCCTGGCGGGGTTCAGGGAGGGGAAGGTGGGGGAGCTGGAGTGCCGCGGGATCCTGCCCTTCCCCTGGGGCGGAGGACTGCACTGTCCCAGGGCCCACGGGAGGATCGGCCTGGAGCGGGCCCTGGAATGCTCCTGCAACGTGTATTTCGGCCGGCTGGGCCGGACCCTGGGAAACGCTGCCTTGGAGAAGGAAGCGGCCCTGCTTGGTTTTTCCACCCTGCGGGGGCGAAAGGTGGAGACAAGGGGCTGGTGGGAGTGGGCCGGCCCTCCCTGGGGCCCCGGCGGGAGACCTCCCAGGGTCCCCTGCGACCCCCCCGTGGTGGAGGCCCAGGCGGCTCCGGCCCTCCACGGGGTGGGTTACGGCGTGGGCGCCACCCCCCTGGCCATGGCCCGGGTCTTCGCGGCCCTGGCCACCGGCGTGGTTCCGCCGCTCCGGATCGTCCCGGGCGGTCCGGGGGGAGGACGGCCCCTGGGCGTTTCTCCCGGGGACCTGGCCCGGATCCGGGAAGGGCTTCGCCTGGTGGTGGAGGGCCCGGAAGGGACGGCCCGGAGGGCGGGCCTGGGCCCCCTGGGGGTGATCGGGAAGACCGGAACCCCCCAGCTGGTGCGCGGTCCCCGGGGAAAGAACCTGGCCTGGTTCTGCGGGCTCTTCCCCGGTGATCATCCGCTCTACAGCATCGCCGTGATGGCGCCCGGCGTTCCCCACGGTTTTCACGGGGGAAGCGTGGCCGCCCCCGTGGTCCGGGCCTTCCTGGAAGACCCCGGGGCCCGCTCCCTCCTGGAAAGGAAAGGAGGCGGGCGGTGAAACTCAAGGAGGACCTGAAGGAACTGGATTGGCATGTCCTTCTGCTGGCGTACCTCCTGGTGGGATTCGGCGTCCTCTTCATCCACTCCGCCACCCAGGCGGGGAGCGAGTTCGCGGGCCAGGCGGAGCGGCAGGGCCTCTTCCTCCTGCCGGCCACCCTGGTGCTGGCCTTCTTTCTCCTCGTGCCTTATACCCGGTTCGAGAGGATCTCCTTCCGGATCTACGGCGCCTGCCTCTTTCTGCTCCTGCTCCTGCCCTTCGCCGGGGTCTCCCTGAACAATGCGCGCCGCTGGCTTTCGGTGGGAGGGATTCTCTTCCAGCCCAGCGAGTTCATGAAGCTCGGGCTCGTCTTCGCCCTGGCCCGGTGGTTCCGGCCCAGGTCTTCCCCCGACCAGTGGCAGGGCCTGGTGATCCCGGGTCTCATCACGCTGGCGCCCATGATCCTCATCGTGAAGGAGCCGGACCTCTCTTCCGCCCTGGTTCTCGTGCCCGTCCTCTTCGGGGTCTGCTACGCGGCCGGGGCCAAGGGGAGGTGGCTTCTGGCCGTCCTGCTGGTGGGGCTCCTTCTTTTCGGTGTCCTCTACGCGACGGGAAGCCTCAAGTCCTACCAGGTGGACCGGATCCAGGCCTGGTGGAGCCAGACGGACATGCCCAAGGAAATGAGGCTCGGCGCGGGATACCACCTGCGCCAGTCCCTGATCGCCATCGGCTCGGGGGGAATCCGGGGGGAAGGCTACATGCACGGCCTCCAGAACGTCTACGATTTCCTGCCCTACCGGTCCACGGACTTCATTTTCTCCGTAATCGCCGAGGAGACGGGGTTCGTCGGGAGCGTGTTCTTCCTCTTTCTCTA
>CAYQBW010000317.1:0-463 GCA_964415725.1 uncultured Planctomycetia bacterium | reverse complement strand
CTCTACGGGCTCTTCGTCTTCCTGCTTTTGGGCATCGCCGCGCGGACCCGTGAGAGGTTCGGCAGGCTTCTCTCCACCGGGGTGGCCCTGCTTTTCGCCACGGAGCTTTTCGTGCACGTGGCTGTCTGTTCGGGGGTGATGCCTCCCACGGGGCTCACCTTGCCTTTCATCTCCTACGGCCGCTCTTCCCTGCTTACCCATTTTGCGGCCCTGGGGCTGGTGTTGAACGTGGGGATGCGGAGGGTGCGGGTTCTTACGCCCGAAGGTTATTGAACGAAGATGGGGAGTCCCGTTTTGGGGCACGGGGCAAAGGGGGGTGGTACGCCCGGCGCGATTCGAACGCGCGACCTTCGGCTCCGGAGGCCGACGCTCTATCCAGCTGAGCTACGGGCGCCCGATCAAGGCGGGAACTCTATCCCCCCCTGGCGGAGGACGTCAAGGCGGGGGGAAGGGGTGTTTCTTT
>CAYQBW010000316.1:0-4383 GCA_964415725.1 uncultured Planctomycetia bacterium | reverse complement strand
CCCCGGTATCCAAGGAACCACCCCCCCAGAAGGAGGGAGGCGATCCAGAAGAGATTGAGGACCACCGGGGCCAGGGCGGGGAGGGCGAAATGTCCCCGGGTCTGGAGGGCCCCTCCCAAAAGCCCTAGGAAACAGATGGGCACCAGGTAGGGAAGAAGAAGAGTGGCCAGCTCCCGGAAGAGGCGGGCGTAGGAAAGGGGCGCGGAGGCGGACCTGGAGAAGAGGGAAGCCAGGGTCTCCAGGGGGAGGGCCCAGAGGATTCCAAGCCCCAGGAGGGCCAGGAGGGAGAGAAAGACCAGCATGGTCCCCGAGACCTGGGCGAGAAGAACCCGGGCCGGCTCAGGCCCCCGGCGGTCCCACTCCTTGTGGAACCGGGGAATGAAGGCCGCCGCCAGGGCGCCTTCCCCGAAGAGGCGCCGGAAGAGGTTCGGCAGGACCCAGGCCAGGTAGAAGGCCCCCGCCGCGGCGCCCCGGCCCAGGAACTGGGCCATGAGCATGTCCCTGGCCAGGCCGAGAACCCGGGAGGAGAGGGTGAGGCCTGAGACCAGGGCCCCGGCCCGGAGGATCCCCTTTCCCCCGTGGGACGAATTTCTTTCCGCCTTTTCCCGGACCGGGGCGGTCATCCTGTCCTGGTCGCCCTTTGGCGGCCCGTGAGGCGGGCCAGGAGGTTCCCCAGCACGTAGAGGGCCATGTGGGGATTCTCCGCCAGCCTGCGCCGGCAGTAGGCCGTGGCCTTGGGCCAGCTCGTGGCGAAGGGCGTATAGATGCGGACGCGAGGAACCTTGCCGTCCCTGGAGAGAAGTTCCCCCGAGAGGATCCGGCCGATCATCCTCTTCCTGGGCACGCCGAAGAGCATTTGGATCTCGCAGTCCTCCGGCCCTTTCCCCGCTTTTTCCACCGTCTCGGTGAGAAAGGTCTCGATCAGGGCCTCGTCGTGGGTCCCGAATTCCACGAAGTGTCCCCGGCGCAGGAGTTCTTCGCCGAACACCAGCATCCTCTGTTTCATGACCTTCTTGTCCGTGTAGGCCGCCTCCGGGGGCTCTTTGTAGATTCCGATCACCAGGCGCACCCGCATGCCCGCGGGGATCCGGTCCAGGTCCTTGTCCGTCCGCTTGAGCCGGGTCTGAAGCACTCCGCCCACGTTGTGGTAGCCCTCTTCCCAGAGGCGGGCCAGGAGATCCAGGGTGAAATCGGTCCAGTGCCGGTCCTCCATGTCCACCGTGACCCCCACGCCCAGGCTCTTGGCCAGGGCCGCCAGGCGGGTCACGTGCTCCCGCGATCCCTGGGCGTCGTTCCCCGGGCCCCGGTCCAGGGGCGAGGTGGTGAAATTGGAGGGCTTCATGGAGACCGTGGGCCTCAGGGGCTCCGGAAAGGAAGGGTCCATCCCAACGGCTTCGATCAGTTTCTGGTAGAGAGCGAAGTCCTCCTCCACTTCTTCTTCCCGGGTGATCCCCTCGGCCAGGAGGTCCATCGTGGCGGCCACTCCGCTCTCCCGGGCCAGGGCCCGGGCCGTCCTGAGGCCCTCTTCCAGGCTGTCTCCCGCCACGTATGGGCCCGCGAAAAGCCGGATCAGGAAATCGGGAAGGACCTTTTCGATCACCGAGACCCCCTGGGTTCTAGGTTTTACCTGAGGAAACGTCCCGCCCGGGCCGGGGATTGCACCGGGAGAAGGGCCGCCCTCCCCCCTTTCCCCGGGAAAGGGGGGAGGGCACAATCCTGCCTCCCCGGAGGACCCCAGGAAAGGACGTGGAATTGACGCCCCCCGACCCCAAGCCCCGCAAGCCCGCTGTGGTCCTGGACCTGGACGGGACCATCCTGGACAGGAACCTGCGGGAAAGTCTGAAGCTCTACCTCCTTCCTTCCTCCAGGACGGGACGGATCTTCTCCCGGGCCGGGGAAGCCTTGAAGCGTCTCTCGGAAAAAGCGGAACTCCTGGGGGTGACGGCCCGCTGCATCCTGGCCTCGGGGAACACCCGGCGCTGGCTCCGGGCCCAGGGCCTGCCGCCCTTTCCCGTGTTCCACGCCCCCTTCTTCCTGGTCCGGGAAAAGGCCCGGGTCCGGTTCAAGGGCCGGTGCCTGAAAAAGCTCAAGCAGGAGGGATACCGCCTGGTCCTGGGCGTGGGGGACCGGGGCTCGGACCTGGAGGCCTATTTGGGAGAGGGCCTCTTCCCGGTGCTCCTGGTACCCAGGCCCGGAGGCTCGCGCCACAAGGTCCTGGAAGAGAAGATCCGGAGCCTGGGCCTGGTGGAGGGAAGGGACTATGTCCTCTTCTCAAGGAAAGGGAAAGAGGACTCCCTGTGGGAAGAGGCCGGCGCCTGGATCGAGAAAAACTTGAAGAGGCGGGTGGACTAGGACTCTCCCGCCTGGAAATCGAAGCCCAGGGGGCCTCCAAGCCTCTCCAGCCTCTCCCGGGCTTCCCTGGAAAGGCCTTCCCAGGCCCGGCGGACCTCGCGCTGGAGGCCCTCCCCCTGGAGGCGGGCCAGGAGGGAGAAGAGGGCCGCCACCCCCTTCTCCAGCTCGGGGAGGACGGGCTCTGGTTCCACCAGGACCGGCTCCTTCATCTTTCTCCGGATCACCGCGAGAGGCGGGTAGGGATCGTATCCGATCCCCCGCAATCCCAGGGACCGGGCCGCGGCCAGGGTGGAACAGGTTCCGGCGAAGGGATCCAGGACCAGCCTGGCCCCGGGGACGAGCTTGATGCACCGCCAGGGAAGCTCCACGGGGAAGACCGCCTCGTGCCCCTTCTTGCGGGTGTGGCCCGTGGTGACCCGGTAGGGGATGAACCAGACGTTCCCCGGGTCCCGCAGGTCCTTCTCGGCGTAGCGCCCCACGTTGGACTTGTCCGCGTAGGGAACGCCGATGGCCAGGGGGTCGAAGCGATAGTCCTTGTCCTTGGCCAGGATGTAGATGAATTCCCAGAGGTGGTTGAGGCGCCTCCTTCCGCCGGAGGGGGAATAGTGTCCTTTCCCGAAGATGGATTTGACCCAGATCACGGTCTGCACGCGCCTGAAGCCCGCCCGGACGGCCCGTTCCACCACCATTTCGGGAACGCCCTGGGTGCGGGAAGTCTCCCCGATGTTGAGGAAGAAGAGCCCGTCCCGGGCCAGGGCCTTGTGGACCTGGGCGAAGACCCGCTCCAGGAAATCCAGGTACGCGCCACGGGGGAGGTTGTCACGGTGGACCTTCCCGTCGTCGCCCCGGTAGGTCTTGCCGATGTTGTAGGGAGGGGAGGTCACGGCCACGTCCACGCTTCCCGCCTTGACCTCCTTCATCTCCTCGGAAGAGGCGACCACCAGTTTCTGCCTGCCCCCCAGGTCGACGATCTTTCTCTTACCCGCCATGGCCGGGCCTCACCGTCCTTTCCCGCCCTTCTTTTCCTTCCTCTTCTTCTTTCTTTCTCCCCCTCCCGGGCCGGCCCAGACCAGGCAGAGGTCCTCCGGGTGCAGGTGCCTGCGGGCCGCTTCCAGGACCTCCCCGGGCCCCTGGGCGCGGACCAGGTCGGGAAAACGATCCAGGTAATCCAGCCCCAGGTCGAACCTCTCCAGGTTGACGAGAAACCGGGCCGCCTGGCTCGTCCGTTCCAGTCCCAGGTAGAAACTTCCCGTGAGATACTGGTGGACCAGGGAGATTTCCTCCTTCGAGGGGGGCCTGCGGCGGATCTTCTCGATCTCCCCGACGAAACCCTCCAGGGCGGCGTCCTTGTTCTGCGGGGAGGTGCCGATGTAGGCGGCGAAGACCCCCGGAAACTTGTGGGCCGAGCCGGTGATTCCGGCCGAGACCTGGTAGGCCAGGCCCAGCTCGTCCCGGAGCCTCCTGGAAATACGGTCCGTAAATCCCGGGCCTTTTCCCAGGATGTGGTCCATCACCAGCAGGGCGTAGTAGTCGGGATGGTTTCTCGGGATGCCCAGGTGGCCCAGGTAGATGTGGACCTGCTCCCGGTCCATGGGAAGAAAGGCCTCTCTCCGCCCGGGAATCCTCTCCAGGGGAGGAAGGGAAGGAACCCGGACCTTCCGGTCCCTCCACCGGCCCATGCGCCTTCCCACCTCTTCCACGGCCTTCCCGGGGTCGATGTCCCCCGCCACGGCCAGGATGGCCCGGGAAGGGACGAAGAGCCGCTTGTGCCACTCCACCAGGTCCTTCCGGGTCAGGCCCGCCACGCTCTCGGGATATCCCTTGTTCGGAAAGGCCAGGGGGTGCGCTCCGTAGATCATCTCCTTGAACCTGAGAAAGGCCGCCGTCCTGGGATGTTCCAGGTCGGAAAGAATCCCCGTGAGGATCACCCCCTTGACCCGCTGCACCGCGTCCTCAGGGAAGGAGGGCGTCCGGACCACCTCGTCCAGGATGGAGAGGGCCCTTGTGAAATCCCGGGCCCCCATCCGGATC
>CAYQBW010000315.1:0-4395 GCA_964415725.1 uncultured Planctomycetia bacterium | reverse complement strand
GCCTGGGTCTTTCCCTTCCCCCCCGGGGGGAGGAAAAGGGAAAGAGGGAGTGATTCCTCCCACTTGCCTATCCAGGGGAAAAGGGTAGTTTTGTTTGATCACCCTCTTTTCCCCTTTGAAACCCCGGTAACTCATCCTGAGACAAGCCATGAAGAAACTCCTTCTCCTTCTGCCTCTCCTGGCGGGGGTCTCCACCGCCCAGATCCAGCTCCTCAAGGGCCCCTACCTGCAAAACCCTTCCCCCACGAGCATGGTGATCATGTGGGAGACCAGCCAGCCCACGGCGAGCCTCCTCTTCTACGGGACCACCACGCCCCCCACCACCCAGTGGTGGGACCTGAGGAAGGTCAAGATCCACGAGGCGAAGCTCCGGAACCTCAAGCCCGACACCCTCTACTACTACCGGGTCTCGGGGTTCTCCGGTGTCTTCAAGTTCCGCACGGCTCCTGCCACGGCCAGGCCCTTCAGGTTCTGCGTATACGGTGACACGAGAACCGTCCCCTCCAAGCACCACATGGTCATCATGAGCATGCTGGCGGACCATCCCGAGTTCTTCATCCACGTGGGCGACATCGTGACCGACGGCCGTTATTACTCGCAATGGCAATACCAGTGGCACGATCCTTCGCAGCCGCTGATCCGGATCGTCCCCGTCGTCCCCTGTCTCGGCAACCACGAAAGAAACTCCCACTGGTATTTCGACTTCTTCTCGCTCCCCACGAAGAATTCCGGGACCGAGTCCTGGTATTCATGGGACTACGCGGGAGTGCGCTTCGTCGGGATGGACAGCAACGTGAACTTCGCCCCCGGGTCCAACCAGTACAACTTCGTCTTCAAGGCCCTGGCCATGCCCGGGCCCAAGTTCAAGATCGTCTACTTCCACCACCCCACCTTCACTTCGGGAGGCTCCTACCGGTCCTCCATCGTGAGGAACCTCCAGAAATACATGGTGCCTCTCTTCGAGGCCCAGGGGGTGGACGTGGTCTTCATGGGGCACGAGCACAACTACGAGCGTTCCGTGAAGGCCGGGATCCAGCACGTCCTCACCGGGGGAGGGGGAGCGCCCTTGTCCGGCCTCTCGGCCTACAATAATCCCTACGCCGTAAAGAAGGGGAAGTTCTACCACCACTGCACGGTGGACGTGGCCGGCCGGATCCTGGTCTGCCGCTGCGTGAAACCCGACGGGTCGGTCTTCGACTCCTTCGTCCTGGACAAGGACCCCAACAACAACGCGCCTTCCGCCTCCCTCCATCCCTCGGGGACCGTGAAGAACCCGGTGAAGTTCGTCTTCCAGTGGTCCGACCCCGACGGCTGGACCGACCTGGATCCTTCCTCCTTCCGGATCTACCTGGGCGGCCCCAGGGGCACGGACGTGACCCTGGGAATCGCCATGTTCGCCGCCGCCGGGACTCCCTTCGCCAAGTTCGAGACGCCCGACAGCAAGACCATCCGGATCACCATCCAGGGACTCTACTGGCCTTCCGGCACCTACTGGTGGGCCACGGAGGTCAGGGACAAGACCGGCGTTCCCGGCTTCGCGGAAACCAAGGTGGTCCTTCCGTGAGGAGAGGGTTCCTCCTTCTCCTCCTCCTGGCCGGCGCGTGTTCGGCCCCGGAACGAAAAGGGCCTCTTCCACCCTCCCTTCCTAAGGCCGCGGCCCTTTCCGGGGCCGACCGGGCGGCGGCGAAGAGGGCGGGCCTGCCCCCCGCCGAGGCGGCCCGGCTGGTCTCGACGCCCCTCTACCGGTTCACGCCGAAAGACCTGGATCGCTACCTGGCCTTCCTCCAGGCCCGTGAGCCTTCCTTGCGCAAGAGGGTGACCACCCTGGCCCGCAAGGCCCTGGGCCAACCCTACAAGATCTACCTCCTGGGGGAGTTTCCCTTCGAGATCCTCGACCCGGACCCCCTCTACTCGCTCGCAGCCAGTGACTGCGTCACCTTCGTGGAGCACATGTACGCCATGGCCCTCTCGAAGAACTGGCGCTCCTTTTTCGTGACGCTCCAGCGGATCCGCTACATGGGAGGAGAGATCGGGCTGACCACCCGCAACCACTTCACCATCCCCGACTGGGAGCCCTCCAACGCCTGGCTGGTCCGCCCCATCGACCTCCCAACCTCTCCGGGAGGGAAGCGGGCCCTGCTCGTCCGCACCGGGCGGCGCGCCTTCTTCAAGAAGTGGGGCCTGGGAAAGGACTTCCCCGAAAAATCGGTGAAGACCACCTACTATACCCCCAAGGGTGTCCGGGAGATCCTGCCCTTCCTGAAGGAAGGAGACATGGTCCAGGTCATCCGCACTTTCGGAGGAAAGGAAGGCTGGTGCGGCCACGTGGGCCTGGTGGGGATCGCTCCGGGCGGGACGGTGACCTTCATCAACTCCACCCGGCCCCGCGTGAAGGAAGAACCCATCCTGGATTACATGGACCGCAACCTGCGGCTCAACCCCGGGCGGAAGGCCAAAAAGCGGCCCTTCTTCCTGGGATTCCGTTTCCTCCGCCTCCAGCCGAACCCCCTGGAGAACCTGCGGAAGATCGACGGCCCCGGCGCCCCCGTCCTTAGGATTCCCGCACGCCGGGGCCGCCCCCGCTGATCAAAGGGAGATCTCTTCGCCCCCCGGGAACCAGTGGCGGGTGCGCAGGCAGATCTTCACCAGCATGAGCATCACCGGGACCTCGATGAGCACCCCCACCACCGTGGCCAAGGCCGCCCCCGAGGAGAGACCGAAGAGCATGGTCGCCGTGGCGATGGCCACCTCGAAGTGATTGGAGGCGCCGATCATGGCCGCTGGCGCGGCGTCCCGGTAGTCCAGCTTCAGGAAGCGGGCGGCCAGGTATCCGAGCCAGAAGATCAGGTTGGTCTGGATGAAGAGGGGGATCGCGATCCAGAGGATGGTGAGGGGGTTGGCCAGGATCACGTCTCCCTTGAAGGAAAAGAGGAGAACCAGGGTGACGAGCAAGGCCGTAATCGTCACGGGCGTCAGGAGGTGGAGGAACTTCTCGTTGAACCAGGCCTCCCCCTTGGCGGCGATGATCCACTTGCGGGAGAACCACCCCGCGACAAGGGGTAAGGCCACGTAGATCGAGATCGAGAGAAGCAGGGCCTTCCAGGGAACGGGGAGGCGGCCAACCCCCAGGAGGAACCCCCCAAGGGGCCCGTAGAGAACGAGCATGGTCAGCGAGTTGATGGCCACCATGACCAGGGTGAGGCCGTCGTTCCCCCGGGCCAGGTATCCCCAGACCAGGACCATGGCCGTGCAGGGCGCGATCCCGAGAAGGATGCAGCCCGCCAGGTAGCTCCGCCACAAGGGGACCTGGAGCATCTTCATCCCCTCGTGGAGGACCACCGTTCCCGCCCCGTAACTCGCCCCCAAGGGGAGGTCCAGGCCGAAAGGCATCTTCACGAAGTCCACCGCTCCCTCCCCGAAGAGGCCCCGGAAGAGAACCCCCAGGAAGAGAAGGGAAAGGGCATACATGGAGAAGGGCTTGATCGCCCAGTTGACGAAGAGGGTGAGGCCCACGGGCTTCCCGTTCCGCCCGGCCCGAAGGACCTGAGCGAAATCGATCTTCACCATGATGGGATACATCATGAAGAAGAGGCAGACCGCGATGGGGATGGAGACCACCGGCGCCTCCCCCACGTAGATGGAGAGCCCGTCCAGGAACCGGGCCAGCCCGGGGGCGGCCTTGCCCAGGGCGATTCCCGCCCCGATGCAGAGGACCACCCAGAGGGTGAGCCACCTCTCGAAGAAGCCCAGCCCTTCGGCCTCCTTGGTGATGCACGCCTTGGTCGCCATCGGGTCGCCTCCCGGGAAGAAAGAAAGAAAGAAAGGAAAAAGAAGAAGGTTCTTTACTTCGTTATTCAGCGAACTATAGATGGTCCGGCAGGCCTTTTCCAGTTTTTCTTGACCCGAGGAATTCCTTTCGTGGAGAAAGGCCCGACCGGCCCCGGCGGAGAGGCGCCTGAAAAGAGAGGAAACGGAAGCGGATGAAACGGGAAATAAAAATCTTCTTTTCCCTTCTCGGGATCTTTCTCGCGGCCTACCTGTTGCCCTTGAACCGTCCCGAGGTGCAAAAGGCCATCCTCGAGGCCTTCCGCCTCCTCCAGTGGTACGCCCGCAACCACACCCTGGCCTGCGTGGTGCCCGCCCTCTTCATCGCGGGCGGGATCATCACCTTCCTCTCCCAGGACTCGGTTCTCCGGTATCTCGGCCCCAGGGCCAACAAGCTCACGGCCTACTCGGTGGCCTCCGTCTCCGGGGCCGTCCTGGCGGTCTGCTCCTGCAGCGTCCTCCCCATGTTCGTGGGAATCTACAAGCTCGGCGCCGGCCTGGGCCCGGCCTCGGCCTTTCTCTACTCGGGGCCTGCCATCAACATCCTGGCCATCTTCCTCACGGCCCGGG
>CAYQBW010000314.1:0-4399 GCA_964415725.1 uncultured Planctomycetia bacterium | reverse complement strand
ACCGTCCAGGACGAAGAGGGCCTTTCGGCCCTGGAGAAATCCCTCCGGGAGGCGGGGGAGTTCGTTGTGGACACCGAGACCACCGCCCTGGACCCCATGCGGGCCCGGGTGGTGGGAATCTCCTTCTCCACCCGGCCGGGGCTCGCCTGGTACGTCCCCCTCCTCACCCAGGGGGCGGGCTGGAGGGAGAAGGTCCTGGAAAGGCTGGGCCCCCTCCTCTCGGATCCCTCTCTCTCCAAGATGGGCCAGAACATCAAGTACGACATGGTGGCCCTCTCCAGGGAAGACGTGGAGGTGGAGGGCGTGACCTTCGACACCATGGTGGCCTCCTACTGCGTGGCCCCCGAAGAGAGACAGCACGGCCTGGACGCCCTCTCCCTCAAGTACCTGAACTACCGGAAGATCCCTACGAGCGACCTGCTTGGGAAGGGACGCAAGAAAGTCACCATGGACCAGGTGACCCTCCCCGTCATCTCCCGCTACGCCTGCGAAGACGCCGACTACACGGGCCGCCTCGTTCCCATCCTCAAGGAGGAGATGGTCAAGGCCGGGGTGGAAACGCTCTTCTACGAATTCGAGATGCCCCTCGTCCCGGTTCTCATGAGAATGGAGAGGGAGGGCATCCGCCTCGACACGGAGAGACTCTCCCGGCTCTCGAAGGAACTGGAGGAGAGGATCGAAAAGATCGAGGAGGAGATCGCGAAATATGCCGGAAAAGAAATCAACCTCCGTTCCCCCCAGCAGGTGAGCCAACTCCTCTTCGAAAAGCTCGAACTCCACAAGATCGCCGGCGGCCGCAAGCCCAGGAAGATGAAGACCGGGGCCTACAGCACGGACGCATCGGTCCTGGAGTCCCTGGCCCCCCACCACCCCGTTCCCGCCCTTCTCCTCCAGCACCGGGAGGTCTCCAAGCTGAAGAGCACCTACGTGGACGCCCTGGCCCAGCTCATCCACCCCGAGACGGGCCGGGTCCACACCCATTTCAACCAGACCGTCACCGCCACGGGAAGGCTCTCCTCCAGCGACCCCAACCTGCAGAACATCCCCATCCGGACCGAGGAGGGCAGGAAGGTCCGTGCCTGTTTCGTCCCGAGAAAGGAAGGCTGGAAACTCCTCTCCCTGGATTATTCGCAGGTGGAACTCCGCATCATGGCCCACTTCTCGGGGGACGAGAACCTGGTGGAGGCCTTCCGCCGGGGCAAGGACATCCACAGGCGGACGGCGGCCTTGATCCTGGGAAAGGCCGAGGAGGAAGTGACCCCCGCGGAAAGGGCCCGGGCCAAGGTGGTGAACTTCGGAATCCTCTACGGAATGGGGCCCCGCCGGCTGGCCAGGGAGACGGGGATGTCCGTAAAGGAAGCCTCTGAATTCATCGAAAAGTATTTCGCCGCCCTTCCCGGCGTCAAGGCCTGGCTCGAGGAGACCCTGGAGAGGGCCCGCCGGGAGAAACAGGTCACGACCATCTTCGGCCGGCGCCGGCGCCTCCCGGAGATCCTCTCGCCCCACGAGAGGATCCGGGCGGGAGCGGAGAACATGGCCGTGAACACCCCCATCCAGGGCTCGGCGGCGGACATCATGAAGAAGGCCATGGTGGAAGTGGACCGGGCCGTCCGGGAGGAAGGCTTCCAGGGAAGGATGGTCCTCCAGGTGCACGACGAGCTCCTCTTCGACTGCCCCGCCGGGGAGGTGGGAGAGCTGGCCCGGCGGGCGAAGGCCATCATGGAGGGAGTGGTCTCCCTCCAAGTGCCCCTGAGGGCCGACGTGGGCTGGGGGGACGACTGGCTCCAGGCCCACTCTTGACCGGGTTCGACTTCATGTGTCCCGTTTCGGGCCAACTGCAACGGCCCGGGATGGGACTTGCAGAAGTGGGACCTCTTCCTTCTTTTCCCCCTGCGGCTTCCCGCCCCATACTTCTCAAGAGGGCGGCCCGGAAAACTGGAGAACTTCAGGGTGCCCAGGTTCGTCTACTTGAATTCCAGGCTCCCCCGAAACCCTACGTCCAGGAGAAACAGAAAATGCCTAGACCCTCTTGCCTCCTTCCTCTCTTCCTGGCCCTCCTTCCCGCGGCCCTCCAGGCTTCTCCCCGGGGATGGATCCGCAAGTTCCCCAAGCCTCCCCGCCCTTACAAGATCGACCTCTCCAGGGAAAAGCCCGACCAGGTGGTCCTCAAGTTCGTGGAAGGCTCCGGGGTCAGGTTGCGGGAGGGGAAATTCGTCTCCTTCGCCGGGAGGGACACATCGGCGGTGAACCGCCTTCTCCAGTCCCTGGGGGTGAGGGTGGAGCGCTATTTCCAAAGGAGCGAAAGGGACCTGGACCTGGAAAGAGCCCAGATCCTGGCCTCCCTCGGCCCTGACGAAGAGATCCCGGCGGAATTGAACCTCTACTTCCTGGTCCGAACCAGCGGTGTGGCCCAGAGCGAGGAGGCCATCGACGCCCTCAACGCCCTTCCCATCGTGGAGTTCGCCTACGCCGAGGTGGCCGACTCCGCCTACGTGCCCTGCGGAGACATCCCCCCGCCCACGCCGGACTTCACGTCCAGGCAAACCTACTTCGGCCCGGCCCCAAGGGGCGTGAACTACCGGTCCGCCTACATCCTGGGAGGAGGCCGGGCCCAGGGCCGGACCATCGCGCACATCGAGGGAAGCTGGACCGTGGGCCACGAAGACCTGGCCCTCATGACCGCGGCGGCCTACGTGGGGGGAGCTCCCACGAGCAACTTCAACAGGTCCTCCTGGCGGGAACATGGAACGGCATGCGTGGGCATCATGGCGGCCGACCGGAACGGATACGGCACCAACGGCTTCGCCAGCGGCAGGAAGAAACTCCTCCTCGCCTGCATCGGCTACGGCGCGGCCCGCCAGATCAACAACTGCGCCGGTCTCTCCGGGCCGGGAGACGTCTTTTCTTCCTCCTTCGCTTACGTGATCAGCGGAAAGCACGCCCCCCTCACCTACGTCCGCGCCAACTACGACGCCGTCCGCAACGCCACGGCCAAGGGAATCACCTACGCCTTCGCCGCCGGCAATTCCAACATGGACCTGATGAATCCCATCTACGGGGGAAGGTTCGATCCCTCCAAGTACGATTCCGGCGGGGTCATCGTGGGCGCCAGCAAGACCAACGGAATCGACAAGATCTCCTTCTCCAACTACGGGAAGCGCGTGGACTGCCACGCCTGGGGCACGGGCATCACCACCTTCGGCTACGGCAAGCTCTTCAACGGCGGAGGGGACCACAGGCAGTACTACACCTACTCCTTCGGGGGAACCTCCGGCGCCACCCCCATCGTGGCAGGGATCGCGGCGGTCTTCTGGAATGCCGTAAAAGAACAGAACGGCGTCAGCCTGAAGTCCAGCGAGGTCCGGGACGCCCTCCGCAAATACGGAACGCCCCAGCGTTACGGCGGCCACATCGGCCCCCAGCCGGACCTGAAGAAGATGCTCGCCGCCTACGGCCTCCCCGACGGGCTCTGGCTCCAGAAGGACGTCAAGCTGGGCGGGACGGCCGTCCTGGAGATCACGGGCCGCCCCAACGGGGCCTACGTCCTGCTCATGTCCATCGCCCCGGCCCATGTCTCCATGCCCGGGATCCTGAACCGGGATATCCTGGTGGATCTCAAGGTCGGGGCCGGCGTGGCCACGGGTCCCCTGGACGCCCAGGGGAAGGCGAAACTCTCCTTCACCGTGCCCAACGAGTTGACCCTCGCCCGGAAGGACTTCTATTTCCAGGTTGTGGATTTCACCGCCACGGGAAAGATCCACGCCTCCAACAGCATCGAGGTCTACCTGGCCAAGTAGGGAGGTTCTCCCGGACTCCCGGCCCGTGGAAATCCGGCCTTCCCTCCCCGGTGCGCCCCGGGAGACCGGAAGTGCGGGGTCACCCCCGCCTTTCGGCCAGTTTCAAGGCCAGGTGGCGGGCCTTGGGAACCTCGCGGACCCGGCGCCACCACCTCTCGGGAATGCTCTCCGCACCCACGGCCGCCCCGGCCAGGGCGCCGGCCAGGCAGGCCGCCGTGTCGGCGGGCCCGCCCAAGCCGGCCACGGTCCGCACCGTCTCCTCATATCCTCTCTTCCGAAAAAGGAGGGAGAACACAGAGGAAGCCAGGCCCAGGGGCTCTCTCGGGGTGGGATGGTCCGGGTGGGGCGCCCAGGAGAAGGGATCGGTCAGCATGGGATAGAGCCCCAGGTCCGCCTCCACCAGCAGGTCCTCGGCCTTCCGGTAGGTTTTCTCCTCGAGAGGTTCCCCCTCCAGGAGCAGGGAGAGGAAAAGGGCCAGGAAGGCCCCGGCCGTCCGGATCTCCTCGCCCGGGCGGCTCCAGGAGCACTCCTGGATCACCGCCTCGCACAGGGGGCGGGGAGGACTCGGGGGAAACCAGAAGGACAGCCCCAGGGACCGGCAC
>CAYQBW010000313.1:0-4414 GCA_964415725.1 uncultured Planctomycetia bacterium | reverse complement strand
ATCCTGATGTGCAGGGTCCGGGTGGCCCTCCAGTCGGGAGAGGTCCAGGTCTTTCCCCTGGAGGAGGTCCGGTCCATTTCCCAGCCTCCCCCGGAGGCTCCCGCCGCCGGGGCCGAAAAGCCCGCCCAGGCCGCGGCCGCCGGCGAGGGGAACCCCCGGGGGACCAGGGAGGGAAAGGGGACGCGCCAGCCCGGCGAGGCCCGTCCCGGCCGGGAGGGGAAGAAGGTCCAGCAGCGCAAGAAGAAGACCAGGAAAAAGCGCCGTCCGGGCAAGGGATCCGGCCAGAGACGTCGGCCCGGCCCCTCTTCCCACCCCGGGTGATCCGGGAACCATCCGGGGTCAAGATCGGGGCCCGCCTTGCCGAACCAGGAAGGGAAGAAACCCCTTTCAGGCCGGCAGGAGGACCTCGAATGGCCTATCTGGGACTTGAGGAGCAGATTCAGGAAGTCCGGACCAGGGACCCCCGCTACAGGCGGGAAGCCTACTTCTTCCTCCTGGAAGCCCTGGATTACACCATCGACAGCCTGGGGCGCTACGACCTGGACGGCGAGGAGCGCCACGTGGAACCCAGGGAATACCTGGAAGGGATCCGGGAATACGCGGTCCTTCGGTTCGGGCCCCTGGCCGGCCTGGTCCTGAAGAGATGGGGGATCCGTTCCACCGCCGACATGGGGGAGATCGTCTTCAACATGGTGGACTGCGGTCTTCTCCACGCCCGGCCCGGCGACCGGAAGGAGGACTTCGAGGAGGTCTACGACCTGGAGGAGGCCTTCTCCCTCCGGGCGGCCACCCTGATCGACTGGGGAGACCTGGCCTGGGACTGAACGGGAAGCCCCGTTCCGGGACGCAGCGGGAGGCCCTGGCGCCCGGGGACCCGGCTTTCGGTCTTTTCCTTCTTCCGGGCCCCTTGTAGCCTTTTCTTCCTTCCCGGAAGGGGAGGAAGGGGAAGCGAGGAGCCTGGAGAGAAGGTTCTTTGCATGGGTGGAAGCAAGAGACCGGCCACTCTGATCGAGAAGATCCTCGCCTCCCGCGCGGGCCGGGGGGAGGTGCGGCCCGGGGAGATCGTGGAGATCGGCGTGGACGCCCGGCTGGCCCGGGATTTCGGGGGGGCCAACGTGGTCCGCCGCCTGGAGGAGGCGGGCCTGGGGGTGGAGGATCCCTCGCGGACCTTCTTCACCCTGGACTGCAACCCCACGGGCTGCGACCAGGGATACGCGGCCAACCAGCATCGGATCCGGCTCTTCGCCAGGGCCCATGGAATCCGAGTCTACGATATCAACAGGGGGATCGGGACCCACCTGGCGCTGGAGGAAGGCCTGGTCCGTCCCGGAGGGACCCTGGTCTCCACCGATTCCCACGCCAACATCGTGGGCGCCGCCGGGATCTTCGGGCAGGGCATGGGGGACCAGGACATCGCCTACGCCTTCGCCAGGGGGAAGGTCTGGTTCCAGGTGCCGCCCACGGTGAAGGTGGTCCTCCGGGGCCGCCCCGGGCCCCTGGCCTCGGCCAAGGACGTGGGCCTGGCCCTTCTCCGGAAGTTCGGCGCCGCCGGGCTTCTGGGAAAGGCGGCGGAAATCACGGGAGAGTGGGTCGAAGAGGCGGGCCTGGAGGCCAGGCTCACCGTGGCCTCCCTGGCCACGGAGATGGGGGCCATCGCCGCCCTCTTCGAGCCGAACCGGAGGATCCTGGAGGAACTGGGACTTTCGGCGGGGGAGGGAATCGGCCCGGATCCGGGTTGTGGATACGAGGACGTGGTGGAGGTGGACATCCGGGACCTGGGTCCCCTGGTCTCCAGGCCGGGCAGTCCCCAGGACGTGGTCCCCATCGAGGAGGTCCGGGGAACTCCCGTGGATTCCGCCTTCATCGGGTCCTGCACCAACGGCAGGCTCGGGGACCTCCGGGCGGCCCTGGAGGCCCTGGGGGGGAGGAAGGCCGCTCCCGGGGTGGTCCTCAAGGTGGTGCCCGCCACGGATCGGGTCTGGCGGGAGGCCCTGGCGGAGGGGATCGTGGCGGGCCTCAAGGAGGCGGGGGCGCTCTTCTCCAACGCCGGGTGCGCGGGCTGCGCCGCCGGCCAGGTGGGCCAGACCGGGCCCGGCGAGGTGGAGGTGAGCACGGGAAACCGCAATTTCCCCGGAAAGCAGGGAAAGGGACAGGTCTGGCTCGCCTCTCCCGCCGTGGCGGCCGCCTCGGCGGCGGCGGGATTCCTCACCGACCCGGCCCATATTCCGGAAAAGCCCGTCTCCGTGGCCGTGAGAGTCCCCCCGGCGGAGGAAAGGAAGGCCGCGCGGGAGGAGAAAAGAGCGGGAAAGCGGGAGAGGAAGGAGCCTCCCCTCGTGGTGGAGGGCCGGGTCTGGGTGATCCCCAGGGAGAACGTGGACACGGACATGATCTTCCACAACCGGCACCTGGCCGTGACCGACCCGGCGGAGATGGGGAAATACGCCCTGGGAAACCTGCCCGGCTGGGAGGATTTCCCGGAGAAGGCCCGGCCCGGGGACATCCTGGCGGCGGGGGCCAACTTCGGCGCCGGGTCCAGCCGCCAGCAGGCCGTGGACTGTTTCAAGGCCCTGGGGATCGCCGCTATCCTGGCCCCTTCCTTCGGGGCCATCTACGAGAGGAACGCCGTCAACTCCGCCCTCCCCGTGCTCCGGGCCGACCTGGTCTCGGCGGGCCTGGAATCGGGGGAAGAGATCCGGGTGGATTTCACCACGGGCGAGATCCTGCGGAAGAAGACGGGAGAGCGGATCCAGGGAAGCCCCATGAGCGAGGTCCAGCTCGAGATCTACAGGAGGGGCGGACTTCTTTCGCCCCGGGAGGAGGAGTGAGTCGATGGCGGGAATGACCATGGCCCGGAAGATCCTGGCGCGCAAGGCCGGCCGGGAGAGGGTGGAGCCCGGGGAGATCCTCTTCGTCGAGCCCGACCTCCTCCTTTCCCACGACAACACCGCCGCCATCACGGCCAAGGTGAAAGGGCTCCTGGAGAAATACGGCGTAGCCTACCCGGAGCGGCACGTGGTGGTCCTGGACCACGTGATCCCCGCGGCCAACGTGAAGGCGGCGGAGAACCACAAGGCCGTGCGCGCCTACGTGGAACGCCACGGGATCCGGCATTTCTTCGACGTGGGAAGGGGGATCTGCCACCAGGTGGTGGTGGAGGAGGGCCTGGCCCTGCCCGGGGGGGTGGCCGTTGGGAGCGATTCCCATACCTGCACCTACGGCGCCCTCAACTGCCTGGCCACAGGCATCGACCGCACCGAGGCCGCGGCCCTGCTGCTCACGGGGAAGACCTGGTTCAAGGCCCCCGAGGGGATCCTGGTGGAGCTTCGCGGGAGGCTTACGCCTCCCGTCTCGGCCAAGGACCTGGTCCTCTTCCTGGCCGGGGAGATCGGCGCGTCCGGGGCCAATTACAAGTCCCTGGAATTTTCCGGGGACCTGGAGGGCCTCTCCGTGGAGGAACGCCTCACCATCGCCAACATGGGCGTGGAGATGGGCGCCAAGGCGGCCATCTTTCCGGCGGACCGGGTCCTCCGGGAGTGGCTGGAGAAGAGGGGCGTAAGGGGCGGAGGCCCGGAAGGAGTGGAGCCGGGCGGGGAGGATGCCTACGCCCGGAAGGTCTCCCTGGACCTGGGCGGGCTCGAGCCCATGGCGGCCCTTCCCCACGCGGTGGACCGGGTGAGGCCCGTCCGGGAGGTGGAAGGCCTGGAGATCCAGCAGTGCCTTCTGGGGACCTGCACGAACGGGAGGCTTTCCGACCTGGAGGAGGCGGCGGCGCTCCTTGCGGGCAAGAGGGTGCATCCCGGCGTGCGGCTCTTGGTGGCGCCCGCCTCCAGGCGCGTCCTGGAGGCGGCCCTGGAGAAAGGGATCGTGGAGAAGCTGGTGGCGGCGGGGGCGATCCTCCTTCCGCCCGGGTGCGGGCCCTGTCTCGGCGCCCACCAGGGGGTGCTCGCCCCCGGCGAGCGGTGCCTCAGTACGGCGAACCGGAATTTCAGGGGGCGGATGGGATCGCCCGAGGCGGAGATCTACCTGGCCTCTCCCGCCACGGTGGCCGCCTCGGCCGTGAGGGGGAGGATCACCGATCCCAGGAGCTTCCTGGAGATGGACGGGAGGTGAGGCGTTGAAAGTCTGGAAATACGGGGACGACGTGAACACGGACCTTCTCTTCCCCGGGAAATACACCTACACCTGTTCCACACCTGATGAGATCCTTCCCCACCTCTTCGAGGACCTGGACCCGGCCTTCGCCCGGGAGGTGAAGCCCGGCGACGTGGTGCTGGCGGGGGAGAACTTCGGGTGCGGCTCCTCGCGGGAACAGCCCGTTGTGGGCCTCAAGGCGGCGGGGGTCGCGGCGGTGGTGGCGAAGAGTTTCGCCCGCATCTGCTTCAGGGCCGGGATCAACCAGGGCCTTCCCCTGGTG
>CAYQBW010000312.1:0-4417 GCA_964415725.1 uncultured Planctomycetia bacterium | reverse complement strand
CCGGGGAATTCGGAATCATCCCGCCCTTTGGGGAAATCGCGGGACGACCGTCGGGCCGGCCTTCGGCCGTCCCTCGGGCGTCCCCTACGTCCCAACGGAACCGGATGGGACGCTGGGATGGGTGGACCGGGGAATTCGGAATCATCCCGCCCTTTGGGGAAATCGCGGGACGACCGTCGGGACGGTGCTTTCGCGCCGTCCCTCGGGCGTCCCCTACGTTCCAACGCACGTGTCGGGGCAGGCGAACGCCGGCCCGGGGTGGTCCCCAAGGGTGTTCTGGGACGAGACGCGTTGTTTCGATCTGAAACATAACCTACCATTTCCCTCAACTCCGGGGGTTGAGCCGCCGACAAAGATGTGGAAAAAGACCCTTGCTTAAAGGGTTTTCTGCGGAAGAGGCGGATACGTAAAAGGAAAGCCCTTGGGCCTCCCCGCTTCGGGGGGGATTGGACCAAAGAACAAGCGACGAGGTGGACGAATGCCTCTCTTTTCCTACAAGTGCACGAAGTGCGGCCACGAGTTCGAGAAGCTCGTCCTCTCTTTCTCCCAGAGGGACAACCCGCAGACCTGCCCCAAGTGCGGGAGCCCCGAGTCGGTGCGCAAGGAAGGAAGCCACTTCTCCTCCCGGTCCGGGGGAGGGGGAGGGGCTGCCTACACCCCGAGCTGCGGCCCCTTCACCTGAGCCCCTAGGGGCTGACCCTCGTCGAGGGTCCTTTTTTTCCCTGGACGGTTTGTCTTCTTCCTTTTCCCGGGGTCGGATTGTGCCCTAGGATGGCCTCTCCGGACCGGAAAGGGGGCCCTTTTTCCCCGGGAGGGAGAGGTCCTCCCGGAAGGGGCTCCCCGGCAAGGAGGAATTCCATGGGAAAACGTCTTTTGTGCTTTTTCGGCGCGGCCGGGCTCTCTTTGCTCCCCCTCTTCCAGGCGGCCTGCGGGGGTTCCGCCCCCAGTGAGCCCAAGGGCAAACCGGTGACCCTGGCCCCGGGGGATCTCGACAAGGGATTCATCAAGAAGGAGGCCCGCCGGTGGTATGCCTGGCACACCAAGGGCCTCGACCTGGCCAAGGAGAACCGCCTCGAAGAGGCTCTCTATTGTTTCAACCGGGCCCTGGAAGCCTGGCCCAAGACCGGGAAGAAACTCCCGACGGACACCTACCTCCAGAAAGCCTTTCTTTTCCTCAAGATGAAGCGGCCCCGCCTGGCGATCCTCTATTTCGACAAGTTCGAAAAGGTGTTCCCCGGGAACAAGTATGCCGAAGAGGGCAGGAAGCGGGCCGAGAAGATGCTCTCGGGCGGAAAATAATTCCGCCGCCCCGGCCGGTCAGGTCAGGGAGTCCAGGGCCTGCTTCAGGTCCGCCGCCAGGTCGGCGGCGTCTTCGCACCCTACGGAGAGGCGGATGAGGCCGTCGGTGATGCCCGCCTGGGCCCGGGCCTCGGCGCCCATCCCGGCGTGGGTCATGGACGCGGGGTGCTGGATGAGGGTTTCGATCCCTCCCAGGGAGACGGCCAGGGTGCAGAGCTTCACCCTCTCCAGGACCTGCTTCCCCTCGGCCAGGCCCCCTTTCAACTCGAAGGAGATGAGAGAGCCCGGTCCCTTCATCTGGCGGAGGGCCAGTTCGTGCTGGGGGTGGCTCTCCAGGCCCGGGTAGCGCACCCATTCCACCTCGGGATGGGCCTCGAGCATCCGGGCCACCTCCATGGCGTTGGCCTGGGCCTTCTCCACCCGCATCTTCAAGGTCTTGGCCCCGCGGAGCACGAGCCAGGCCTGGTGGGGATCCATGGTGGCGCCCACCATCTGCCAGGGCTTTTCCACCCGGCGCAGGGTCTCCATGTCCTTGAAGACCAGGATGCCCCCCACCACGTCGGTGTGGCCGTTGATGAACTTGGTCACGCTGTGGAGAGAGATGTCCGCGCCCAGCTCCAGGGGCTTCTGGAGGATCGGGGAGGCGAAGGTGTTGTCCACCGCCAGGAGGAGGCCCTTCTCCCGGCAGATCTCCGCGCAGGCGGCGATATCGGTGAGCCGGATCGTGGGGTTGGCGGGGGTCTCGATGTAGAGGAGCTTGGTTTCCGGTAGAATAGAATCCCTGACCAGGTCCAGGTCGCCCGTGTCGACCCAGGTGGACTTGACCCCGAAACGGGAGAATTGTTTTTCCAGGAGGGTCCTGGAAGGGCCGTAGAGAGAGGATGTCGCCACGACGTGGTCCCCCGCCGAGAGGAGGGAGAAATACAGGGTCGCGATGGCCCCCATGCCGCTGGAACAGGCCAGGGCGCCGGCGCCTCCCTCCAGGGCGGCGATCTTTTCCTCCAGCCTGTCGATGGTCGGATTCCCGAGGCGCGTATAAATGTATCCCTCCTCCTCGCCCTTGAACCGGGCCGCCCCCTGGTCGGGGGAGTCGAAGGCGAAGGTGGAGGTCTGGTAGAGGGGGGGCGCCACGGCGCCGAAAGCCGGATCGGGGCTCTCCCCGGCGTGAACGGTGAGGGAATCCAGCCCCAGGCGGGCGAGTTCTTCTTTTTTCATGGGGTTCGTGCCTCCGGGAGAGGGATCGGCGGAAAAAGGGCCGCGAAACCCCTGAAACGTCCCGCGCCGGCCGGGGATTTCCGTTGTTAGGGGGGTGTTAGCCGGGGTCAGGGGAGGAAAATCCCCTTCCCCGTGGCCACCCGGATCTCCTCCCCCCAGTCCAGGAGGGCCCAGGGGATACCCTGGATCTGCTTCAGTTTTTCCAGGGCCTTCTTCAGGCGCACGTCGGCCTTTCCCTGGGGGTCCAAGGGGTAGTCCAGCACGTCGGAGGGCAAAAAGGACCGGGGCTTCACCTCCTGGAGGACCTGGAGAAGCCGGGGGTGCCCTACGGGGAGGACCAGGAGGTCCACCCCTTTGGGCAGGGAGGGAAGGAGGACGCTCCGCTTTTTCTTCCGCTTCAGCCAGGAGGGGTCGAAGCGCCATCCCCCGAAGACGATCCGCGGGCCCACGGGAAGGAAGGTGACTTCGAAGGCCACCTGGTCGGGCAAGGGGGCGTTCTTCCCCAGGGGGCCCAGGACGAAGACTTCCAGGGCCCCCAGGTTGAGGCCGTCGCCGGGCTTGAACCTGGGAAGCTTGGATGTGTCCGTGTTGGGAAGGATCACCGGAACGTGGGCCACGACGGGGTGCTTGAGGGCCAGGAGCCCGAAATCCAGGGGGTCGTCCCGCCGGGCCGGGTCCAGGGCGTTGGAAAGGAAAGATGCGTCCACCTTGGGCGCCATGTGGTGGAGGCCCAGGACCCAGGGATCAACCGCCACCTTTAGGAACCGGGAGAGGAGGAGCCATCCGCTCCAGGGAAGACGCACCATCCGGATCACGCCGTCCTCCAAGGGGGCCTTCCGGGTCATGGCGTCCAGCACCACCTGGGAGCGGACTTTGAAGTAGGACGGGGCGCCGCTGTCCAAAAGGCCCATCTCTTCCCGGACCATGCCCCGCTGGTACCGGGCCGTGAGAAGCCCCAGGTCCATGGGAGGCCAGGCTCCCAGGGATCGGTCGAGTTTCTGGAGGAGCGCAAGCCTCTCCGGGCCGGGCATCCCCAGCACGGGAGGGTGCTTGGCCAGGGCCCGGGACAGGTCCTCCCAGAAGAGGGCCGGCTCCAGGCCCGGGATGGCGTGCTTTTTGGGCATGGGGCGCCGGGGCGGATCCTGGACCTTTTCTCCCCTGGGAAGGGGCTTGTCCAGAAGGATCAGGCTCCCTTCCCGGCCGGGGTAGAGAACGGGTCCCTCGGCGAAGGTCCAGCCGATCCGGGTCTGGGGGAGGGCGTCCAGGGGATCGTCGAAGTCCTCCAGGATCACGTCGGCGCCGACGCAGAGCCCCGGCTTGGGGGACATGCCCTTGGGGAGGAGGACTTTCCAGGGAATCCGCACTTCGTACCAGAGATGGAAAGGCTCCCGGGTCTTTTTGTTTCTGGTCCGCCGGAAACCAGCCTGGATCCCTTCCGCGGGGCGGATCGTCCCGGCGGGCCTGTCGACGCGGAGGACTTTTGCGCCCTTTTCCCCCAGGCCGCCGACCCAGAGTTCCAGGTCCTCCCCCCGCTCGGGCGCCCTTCCCAGGGAGCGGGTGTCCCGCCGGGGGTCGAAGTAGAGATAGATGCCGTCGCCGATGGGACCGGAAGGGTTCCAGCCGCCTCCCAAAAACTGGGAGAAGGAGCGGTGGAAGTCGTCCAGGACGGCCACGGCCACATACAGGGCCTGGTCGTCCCAGCACATGAAGGCCCGTCCCACCAGGTCGGTGTATCCCCGGTATTCCTTGGAGCCGCTCACCTGGTAGGGCAGGTTGAGGGGGATGGGCCTCAGGGCGGGCCAGTCGTCCACGTTGCCGTCGACGCGGATTTCCTTGTTCCCCCGGGGGGCGACGCCGTACACGGTCCGCAGGTGAGGGGGGAGGCGTCTCCGGGGCGCCGGGC
>CAYQBW010000311.1:0-4420 GCA_964415725.1 uncultured Planctomycetia bacterium | reverse complement strand
GGGTGGGCCCTGGGGGGGGTGAAGCTCCGCAACGTCCTGGCCGGGCCCTCGGGGGAACTGGCCCTCCTGGACCTCCCGGACCTGGCCAGGTTCCCCCTTCCGGGGAAGAAGGAAAGGGACTTGCGGGTGCTCCGGGCCGACGCCGCCAGGGTGCTTGGGGGAGAGGCCCGGGTCAATACGCCTGGGCCACGATGACCCGCCCGGGAGAAGGCTTTCCCGAAACGATGCACGTTCCGGGTTCCGTATAGGTTCGCTGGAATTCCCCGTCCCGGACCGCCCCCGGGATGCACCGGATCGAGGCCTTCAGGTCCTCTTTGAAACGGTTCTCCGATTCGGGCGTTCCGTCCCAGTGGACCAGGTAGAAGCCGCCCTCGGACTGGATCCTCTCCTTCAGTTCTTCGTAGTCGTCCACCTGGAAGGTGTGGGAGTCCCGGAAGGAACGGGCCCTCTCCAGGAGGGCCTTCTGGAAGGCCTCGAGTTTTCCCGGGAGGACTTCGCCGATCCGGTGGAAGGGAACCTTCTCCTTGGACCTGTCCAGGCGGGAGACCAGGACGCCCGCCCCGTCGTTGACGTCCCTCGGGCCGATCTCCAGGCGGTAGGGGACGCCTTTTTGTTCCCACTCGAAGAACTTGGGTCCGGGCTTCAACTCGTCCCGGTCGTCCAGGACCACCTTCCGGTCTCCCAGGGCCGCCCGGGCCGCGGCGGCGGCCTTCCCGGCCGCTTCCAGGACCTGGGCCTTTTCCTCCGAGCCCTTCCAGATGGGCACCACGGCGAGCTGGAGGGGCGCCAACTTGGGGGGAAGGACCAGGCCCTCGTCGTCGCTGTGGGCCATGATCAAGGCCCCGATGAGACGGGTGGAGACGCCCCAGCTCGTGGTCCAGGCGTATTGGAGGCTCTTGTCCCTTCCCTGGAAGCGGATCTCGAAGGCCTTGGCGAAATTCTGGCCCAGGTCGTGGCTCGTTCCCATCTGGAGGGCCTTCTTGTCCTGCATCATGCCCTCGATGGTGTAGGTGCGCTCGGCGCCGGCGAACTTCTCCGATTCGCTTTTTTGGCCCGTCACCACCGGCACGGCCAGCCACTCCTCGGCGAAGGTCCGGTAGATCTCCAGGATGCGGAGGGTCTCCTGGTGGGCCTCTTCCTCGGTTTCGTGGGCCGTGTGCCCTTCCTGCCAGAGGAACTCCATGGTTCTCAAGAAGAGCCGGGTCCGCATCTCCCAGCGGACTACGTTGGCCCACTGGTTGATCAGGATGGGAAGGTCCCGCCAGGACTGGACCCACTTGGCATACATGGCGCCGATGACCGTCTCGCTCGTGGGGCGGACCACCAGGGGCTCTTCCAGCTTTCCCTTGGGGACCAGGACGCCTTCTTCGGTCTTTTCCAGGCCGCTGTGGGTCACCACGGCGCATTCCATGGCGAAGCCCTCCACGTGCTGGGCCTCCTTTTCCAGGAAGGACTGGGGGATGAAGAGGGGGAAGTAGGCGTTCACGTGCCCCGTTGCCTTGAACATCCCGTCCAGGGCCTGCTGGATAGCCTCCCAGACGGCGTATCCGTGGGGCTTGATGACCATGCAACCCCGGACGGGGGCGTAGTCCGCCAGGCCTCCGGCGTTGATCACGTCCAGGTACCAGCGGGGATAGTCTTTCTCGCGGGGAGTGATGTTCTTGGCCACGGCAGAGTCCTCGGTCTTGGGTCCAGCAAAGAGGGGAACATGAGACTCGCCGGAAAGGCCAGGTTCAACTCCTTGTCCCATTCTTCGTGGAATTCCACAATGCCCGGGCCCCCCCGGAGGATTTCCATGCAAAGAACTTTCTCTCCTCTCTTTCCCCCCTGCGGTTCCGGTTGGAACGGTCTTTTCCTGTTCCGGCGGCTGGCCCTGGTTCGGCTCCTTTTCCTCCTTCTTTTTGTGCCCCTTCCCCTGGTCCCCGGGCAGGCCGCAAAGGAGGCCAAGCGGCCCCTGGATTTCCAGGACGTCCTCCGCGGGAGGCCCAGGGTCCGCGGGCCGGCCCCGGCCATGTGGATCGGGAAGGGCCACGTCTACCTGGTCCGCAAAGGCCGCTCCTGGGTGCAGGTGGACGCGGCCACGGGAAAGGAGACGACCTTCAAGGGGCGTCCTCCCTCCTTTTCCTTCCGCTCTTTCCGGAGGAGAAGGAGGCCTTCCCGCAAGGCGCGCCTGGAAAAGGCTCTCAGAAGCGCCCTGGAAAAGGCCCTGGTGGAGCAGGGAGGGGTGAGCAAGGAAGAAGCCCTGGGGGCTTCCTGGGAAGCCCGGTCCCTGGGGCGGGGGATGGGATGGGTCCTGGAGGCGGCCAAGGATCTCTTCTGGTGGAAGGCCGGGGAAAAAGGGGGCGGTGGAACTCTCCAGAGGCTTACCCATGACGCGGCCCCGGAAGAAATCCTCGGGGTGGCTCCCGGGGGGAGGAACGTTCTCTTCAAGAAAGAACACGATCTTTGGGCCCTCCACCTGGGCGGCCCGGTTCCCCGGGTCTTCCGCCTCACCGCCCGGGGCGGCCGGGACCGGTTGATGGGCCGGCTGGATTGGGTCTACCAGGAGGAGGTCTACGGCCGGGGGACCTGGGACGCCTGGTGGTTTTCGCCTGACGGGAAATGGGTGGCCTTCCTGGACCTGGACGTCTCCCGGGAGCCCAGGATCCCCATTGCGGACGAACTCCCCGTTCACCCCACGGTCCGCTTCCAACGTTACCCCAAGGCGGGGGATCCCAACCCTGTCTGCCGGCTCCACCTGGCCTCCCTGGAGGAGGGCCGGGACCGGGTCCTCGACCCTTCCCCCTGGGGGGGGAAGGAGCCCTTGGTGGTCCGGGTGGACTGGTCCCCCTGGTCGGAACTCTTCTTCCAGGTCCAGGACAGGGAACAGCGGCGCCTCGTCCTGGTGGCCTGGGATCCCGCCCGGGGGAAGCCCCGGGAGATTCTCCGGGAGGAAAGAGACGACGGCTGGGTCGAGAGGGGACCCTCGCCCCGGTTCCTCCAGGGGAAGAGGGAATTCCTCTGGCTCAGTGCCCGGGACGGGTTCCGCCATGTCTACCTGTATTCGGCGGAGGGGAAACTCCTCCACAGGGTTACCAGGGGGCCATGGACGGTTCTCGGCATCCAGGCGGTGGACCTCACCCGGCGGGCCCTCTGGTTCACCGGGACCAGGGAGACCGTCATGGAGACCCACCTCTACAGGGTCCCCCTGGACGGAAGCGCGCCGCCCATCCTCCTTACCAGGAGGGGAAAGGATCACAGGGCTTCCCTCTCGCCGGACAAAAAGTATTTCCTGGACCGCTGGTCCTCCCTGACCGACCCGGGCGCCGTGGACCTGTGCCGGGAGGAGGACGGGAAGGTCCTCCGCCGGGTTTCCACGGCGGACCTTTCCCCGTTGAAGCCATTCCTCCTGGGACGTCCCGCAGCTCACAAGGTCCCCGGGCCTGGGGGCTCCACCCTGGACGGGGTGAGCCTGGCTCCTCCGGGCTGGAAAGGGGAGCGGCCCCTGCCTGTGTGGATCGACATCTACGGGGGACCCAACTCTCCCGGGGTGCGCAACCGGTGGCGGACTCTCTCCAATCCCTGGTTCCACTTCCTGGCGGACCAGGGAATCCTGGTGTGGCGCCTGGATCCCAGGAGCGCCCACGGGGCGAGTCACAAGGACACGATCCTTTGTTACCAGCACCTGGGAAAGACGGAACTGCAGGACGTGGAGGCGGGGATCCGCTACTTGGTGAAGAAAGGCTGGGCCGACCCGGACCGGGTGGGCATCACCGGGGTCTCCTACGGGGGGTTCATGGTGGAATACGCCTTGACCCACAGCCGGGCCTTCCGCCTGGGTGTGGCCGTGGCCGGGGTTTCGGACTGGCGGAACTACGACACGATCTACACGGAGCGGTTCATGCGAACCCCCCGGGCCAACCCGGCGGGCTACCGGAACTCTTCCGCCGTGGCCGCCGCCTCCCGGCTCCACGGCTATCTCTTCCTGGTCCACGGGGCCATGGACGACAACGTCCACGTCTCCAACACCATCCAGCTCGTGGAAGGCCTGGAGAAGGCCATGAAGCTGAACTTCGGGATGCTTCTCTACGCCCGGGAGGGACACGGCGTGGGGAGGCCGGCCCACAGGCTCCACTACCGGAGGTTGCTCTGGTCCCTCATCCAGAACAAACTTCTGCCCCCCCCTCTCTGAGCGGAATCGCACACAGGCTTGTTCAGAAGGGCTCAAGAGTGGGAGGAAAGGGCCCTGGAAAGGCCGGATCCGGCGGGCCCCGGGGGGAAATCTCCCTTGGCATGGAGGTTGCTTTGTTTCCGGCCTCCTCCCCGAGGGGGGAGGAGAGGAGTCCGCCTCAAGGACAGGAACCTATGGCCGGAGAGACCGGAAATTGTTTCCATCAGAGACTTCCCCGTGTTCCGGGCTTCCCCGGAGCCGGGCGGGGAC
>CAYQBW010000310.1:1590-4432 GCA_964415725.1 uncultured Planctomycetia bacterium | reverse complement strand
CCAGGAAGGCCAGGGCCGCAAGGAGCCGACTCGCCGCCCCGAAAATAGGCCAGATGGTGCGCTCCCCCCCCGAGAGAGCCAGCCACCCCCCGAAGAAGACCGTCACCGTGGTGGCCAGGAACCGGTTGCGCGAGAAGAGGCGGCGGAGGGAGGCCACGGGGCCCACCGCCTCCACCGGGACCTGGACCAGCTCCTGGAAGGCGAATCGGGCGATCCGGGTAGCCGTATCCAGGGAAGTCAGGGCGAACTCCGCCACCGCCACCGAGGCGAAGGTCTTCCCGAAGTCGAAGGATCCCCCCGCCGCGGCGATGAACCCGGCAATCCCGCTCGAGAAGATGGGCACCGCTCCCCCGTGGATCTCCGCGCTGTATTTCCCGGGAACCAGCATGGCCGCCGTCACCAGGGCCACCACCGCCAGGAGGGACTCGATGAGCATGGCCCCCATGGCGATGGGCCGGGCGTGGGCCTCGTTGTCGAGCTGCTTGGCCGTGGTCCCGCTGGCCACCAGCGAGTGGAAACCCGAAAGGGCGCCGCAGGCCACGGTCACGAAAAGGATGGGAAAAAGGGGACCCAGGTCGGTCTCGAAGCCCGCCCATGCCTTCATATGGAGAGCCGGGTCCACAAAGAGGGTCCCCGCCACGCCGGCCACGAGCAAGGCGTAGAGCAGGAAGGAGTTCAGGAAATCCCTGGGCTGGAGGAGAATCCAGACAGGCGTCACGGAAGCGACGAAGATGTAGCCCAGAAGGAGGAGCTTCCATTCTTTTACGCTCAAGCGCAATGGGAAATGGTGTCCCGCCACGAGCGTCAGGGCGATGAGGACCAGCCCGCCCAGGGTGGCGGGGAGGATGGGGACCCTGAACCTGTAGACCGCAAGCCCGAAGAGAACGGCCGAGCCGATGAGGAGGGAGGAAGCCGTCCCGGCCTGGGGGACCTTGTGGAAGGTCTGGGCCACGACGTTGACGAAGACGGCGATCACGAGGATCAGGGCGGCCCAGGCGAAGACGAGAAAGAGAGTCTTGGCGCCCCGGCCGAGCCTCCTGTCGATCACCTCCCCGATGGAGCGCCCTTCGTGGCGGACCGAGGCCACGAGCGCGGAGAAATCGTGAACGGCCCCCATCAGGATCCCCCCAAGCAGGATCCAGAGGAAGACGGGAACCCAGCCGAATACGGCGGCAATGATGGGACCCACGATGGGGGCGGCGCCGGCGATGGAGGAAAAGTGGTGCCCCAGCAGGATCTGGGGCTTGGCGGGAACGTAGTCCACCCCGTCCCGGAGGGTGTGGGCCGGCGTGGGCCGCTTAGGTTCCAGGCCGATCCGCCGGGCCACGAATCCGCCGTAAAGGAGGTAGCCCGCGAGAAAGGCCCCGAGGGCGATGAAAACGAGGATGGCAGCGCTCAATTTCCGGCCCTCCTTTTCAAGGAAGAAGCCCCCTTCCTACCACGGCGGCGCGCCCCGTTCCAGGAAAGGGCCCCCGCCTGGGCTTGTCTCTTTTCCCCTCCTTGGCCGGGAGCTACCTTAGGGTTCTCCCTTCCACCCAAAAGGAGGATCGCTCATGAGAATCTCCCCATTCCTCGCCCTTCTCGCCTTTACGGGCATCCCGGCCCTTCCGGCCCAGAACGTGAAAACCTACGTCTCCCCCAAGGCCTACGCCGCCAAGGAGGGATCGGGAAACAACATCTTCCCCTTTGGGTCCGGCAACCCTTACTGGCGCTACCAGCAGGTCCACAACGACCTTCCCCTCACGGTGGGGATCGTCCAGGGCCTGGCCTGGCGCAGGAACGGAACCAGCACCTACCCCTACAAGGCCTTCTCCTTCGACGTGAAGCTCGAGATGGCCACCTACGCCTCGCCCCCGACGGGTCTCTCCAAGGACTTCGACAAGAACATGGGAAAGGACAAGACCGCCGTGGTCTTCGGATCCGTGGGGCCCCAGAACTTCCTCAAGGTCAACTGGCCCGGTACGACACACTCCACCGTGCCCGCCCCTTTCGCTTACAAGCTCCCCTTCAAAGTGCCTTTCATCTACAAGAAGAAGCCCTTGATCTGGGAGGTGAAGATCATGAACCGTCCCAAGTCGGGGGGCGGCCCCTTCGACTTCGCCTACGATTCCGCCCTGGGCCGGGTGAAGTGGGCCTATAATCCTTATTCCGTCTTCCACACCGGCTACGGCCGGGGTTGCCGGCCCGCCCACCAGGCCTGGCCCGCCCTGGCATCCCTGACGGGATACAAGAGCGGCGCCACCTGGACCCTCAACTTCTCGGGAAGTCAGCTCACCCGCAACAGCCAGGCCCTGCTCATGCTGGGGTATCGAAAGGACAAGTGGGGCTCCCTCTCCCTTCCTTTCACCCTGCCCGGAACCCAGTGCGACCTCCTCCTTGCGCCGATCTTCTTTTTCGGGCCGGCAAAGACGAACCCCGTCGGCAAGGTCACCATCACGTTCAAGCTCGCCGACCAGCCCTACTACAAGGGGGTGACCCTCTATTGCCAGTGGATGGCCCTGGACCAGGCCCTGCCCCTCGGCGTGGTCCTGAGTTCGGGCATCCTGTTCCAGTTCCCCGGATGGACCGGCAAGTGGCCCTCCACGGCCGAGTATGTCTGGCAAGGACAGGGGCTTGTGACCCAGTTCACCTACAGGTGACCAGGCCCCCTTCCCTCCCGCCGGTCCGGCTCCCCGCGCCGGACTGGCCCGCCTCCAGCCGGGCGGTGGCGTCGGATCCTGCGTGGGTGCCGCCGTCTCCTGTTGGGAGGCGCCTTGCTCCTGACCCTGCTGCTTCTCTGGCTCAACCAGATCGGTTTGCCCGCGCCCCTGGCCGCCCTGGTCCGCCGCGAGTTGCAACAGCG
>CAYQBW010000310.1:0-1580 GCA_964415725.1 uncultured Planctomycetia bacterium | reverse complement strand
CAGGGCGGCCAGTTCCGCCTCCACCCGGGCGGCCCGCCTCTACAGGGCCGCCCTCTCCAAGCTTGGGCCCTCCCGGTGGTGGCCCGCCGAGACGCCCCTGGAGGTGTGCGCCGGCGCCATCCTGGCCCAGAACACCTCCTGGCGGGGAGCCTCCAGGGCCGTGGAGAACCTCAAGAAAGCGGGCCTCCTGGACCGGCCCGAGGCGATCACGGCCCTGCCTCCCCGGAAGCTGGAAGAGCTGATCCGGCCCTCGGGTTACTTCCGCCAGAAGGCCCGGCGGCTTGTGATCTTCCTGAACTGGCTCCAGGAAACCTGCGGGGGAACGATAGAGGGACTGGCCGCGCTGCCCCTGCAAGAGGCCCGGGCCTCCCTCCTGGAGCTGGAGGGAATCGGTCCGGAGACAGCGGACTCCATCCTTTGTTATGGCGCCGGGAAGCTGGTCTTCGTAGTGGACGCCTACACCCGGAGGATCGGAGGGCGCCACGGTCTCTTCGAGGGGAACCTGCCCTACGAGGAGATCCGTTCCTGGTTCGAGTCCAGGCTTCCCCCCGACCTGGCCCTTTACCGGGAATACCACGCCCTGCTGGTTCGAATCGGGGCAGGGTGGTGCCGGACCCGGCCCGCTTGCCAGGGGTGTCCCCTGGCCCGCTTCCGGAAACCAGGTCTCTCACGGGGCGACTCCCCGTGAAAACCACCCTTGATTTGACTTTCTTCCCCGGCCGATCAAGCTGAAAAGGGGGATCAGAGGATAGACTTGCCTCATCGTCTACAGTCGATGGGATCTCCGGCCCCGGAAAGCCTATGTTCAAGGACCACAAGGTCTCGGTCGTCGTGCCGGCCTACAACGAAGAGGAGACCATCCAGGGGGTGGTGTCCTCCTTCTCCGCCGAGCCCCACGTGGACGAAGTGCTGGTGGTGGACAACAACTGCACCGACCGGACGGCCGAACTGGCCCGGAAAGCGGGAGCCCGGGTGGTGGAGGAGAAGGAACCCGGGTACGGCAAGGCCTTGATGCGGGGCATGCGGGAGGCAGGGGGGGACATCCTGGTCCTCACCGAGGCGGACGGGTCCTTTCTGGCCCGGGACGTGATCAAGCTTCTGGTCTACCTGGAAGATGCCGGCATGGTGATCGGGACCCGCACCACCCGCCAGCTGGTCCAGCAAGGGGCCAACATGCGTTCCCTCCTTCGCTGGGGCAACGTGTTCATGGCCAAGTACCTGGAACTGCTCTGGTTCATCAAGTGGGAGCCCCGCTTCACCGACGTGGGTTGCACCTTCCGGGCCCTCTGGAAATCGACCTTCGAGAACATCCAGGATTCCCTCCACGAAAGCGGGCCCGCCTTCAGCCCGGAGATGATGGTGGAGGTTCTGGTGAAGGGATTGCGCTGTATCGAGATTCCCGTCACCTACAGCCCGCGGCTTGGGGGCGACTCCAAGCACTCCGCCACCTTTTTCCGGCAGGCCCGGACGGCCTGGGCCATGTGGAAAGTGATCACCAAGAAGAAATTCTTCAGGAGCGCCAAGAAATGAGCCCCCCCAACCGGAAGGTCGCCGTCCTGGGAGCCGGCCTGGCAGGACTC
>CAYQBW010000309.1:4080-4451 GCA_964415725.1 uncultured Planctomycetia bacterium | reverse complement strand
TTGTTCGCCTGGGAAGGGAGAGGGCGGGTTTCTTCTTCCCCGGGATTCCTGGGAGAGCCCGCTTCCTGGGTCCCAGGGGTCTCAGTCTTTTGGGGGAGGGCGGCCGGAAGGGGCTCGCCCCCTTTCACCACCACGGCCGCAGGGATCTCTTCTTCCCGGGCTCCCCGCGCCTCCGGCTCCCGGGCCTGGTCCAATCCTTCGGGGTGAAGGGGGTTCTCCACGCCGGCCTTCCGGGTCTCCGCGGGCACGATGCAGGCCTGGGCCCCCTGGTGGCTGGGGCCGAAGACGGTGATGGCAAGGATGAGGAGAACCAGACCTACGATGGAGACGACGAAGATTTTTTCGACCTGGCCCATGGAAGGTCCCTCCCT
>CAYQBW010000309.1:0-4070 GCA_964415725.1 uncultured Planctomycetia bacterium | reverse complement strand
CGAAACCGCCCGTGACCAGCCCTGCCGTTTCTTCCAAAGAAATCCTCCAGGCGGCAGGGCCGACGGGCCCATGGTAAATCGAAGGCGGGATTTGGCAAGAAAGAATCTTTCGAATTTCTTCACAAGATATGGGGGGTTCCGGGAAGAAAGGAATACCAGGGAAAGGGGCGGGGCGCCGGAGTTCTTTCAGAAGCGCCGCGGGTTGCTGGGCCGGTTGAAGATCCAGAGTTTCCGCCAGAAATTGGCCCGCCTCAGGGCTTTGCGTGTGGCCTCGTCGGGAAGGCCGTCGCCGTAGCGCAACCGTTGCATGAGAAGGCCCCGCCTGTCGATCCAACCCAGGAGGAAGACCAGGACTCTTCCCAGGGGGCGGGGCAGGCCGGCGCCCATGGCCGATCCGAAATCCACGATCACCGGCGTGCCATCGGGGCGGACGAGGATGTTTTTTCGCTGGCCCAGGTCCAGGTGGACCACGCCCCTCTGGTGAATGGCCTCCACCAGGGCGGAGAGTTTCTCGAAGGAGTGGTCCTTGATGTGAGGCTTGGTCTCCTTGCGGAGGGGAAGGCCCTCTTCGAAGCTCAAAAGGAAGGCGTCTTTTCCCACCCTCGCGATGAGCCGGGGGATGCCCTCCAGGTCCCCCAGTTTGCGGTACGTGGCGATCTCCCTGGCCATGAGCCACCGCCCCAAGGTCACCCGGAGGATCCAGGGCATCTCCTCCACCGTCTTGAGGACGTATTTCTTTCCCCCCATCTCGAGGAGGGCCAGGTTGGCCTTGCGCCGGGATCTCCTCCGGATCCAGGTCCTCTCGAGGCTTTCCAACCTGGACGGGTCCCACTGAGGGACTCTGTCCGGGGCCGATCCCGGGTTTTCGGCTGGAGCCGCCATTCCGGTTTTTGGAGTCAGAACAGACCTTTCATCCGCAAGAAGAGGAAGACCCAGCCGGCGAGGTACACGGCGAACATGCCGATTTCGCTGTTTCGGACCAGGCCGGACCACTGAAACCGCTGGGGCGTTCCGGCCTTGTAGGGCCTGAGCCTGGGGAAGAAATCGGGCACTTCCCGGTCCCAGCGAAGGAACTCCTCCCCAAAACGCTTGAGCATCCGGTCCTTTTCCACCTGGTTCTTCTTGGGGAGATAATAGATGAAATAGACAAGGAAGAAAACGGGAAAGCCCGCCAGGGCCAGGTAGGAGCCGGGCGGGTGGAGAGTGGTCACCCCCACGAGGAATCCAAGAAAGCCCAGGAAGGTTCCGATGTAGAGGGGGTGCTTGAAGTGGGCGTAAGGCCCTCCCGTGGCCAGGACCTTGTTTTTATGAAGATATCCGCAGGCCCACATGCGCAAGAGCATCCCGGGCAGGGAGATGCCGAAGCCCACCCAGAACCAGGGGGGTTCCGGGCGGGCCAGGACCAGGATGGCCAGCACGTAGGCATACGTGACGACGCGCCGCCAGGTGGGCTTCTTGGATGCTCCCATGGAGGATTCTCCCGTTGCTTTTCCCCCCATTAGAAAGGTTGGGTTCCCCCATTGCCACCATCCCGGCCCGATCCCGGGAGAAGCCGCGCTTTTGAAACCCCGGCCCCCGCGCTAGGATGCGGCCAGGAAGGAACGCCATGGAACGATCGATTTTCCCGGGAACTCTTTTCCTGTTTTTTCCCGCTCTCCTCCTCTGGCCCGGAGGGTGCGCCTCCACCCCGGAGCTCCCCATCCAGGCGGGGCGGCCCGTGGAGGTGGAGTTCTATCAGCCCCCCAGGAAGAGCCAGCCCAAGGCCCTTCACCTGAGGCTGGTCAACCGGAGCTGGGTCAAGGGGCCGCGGCCCCAGGTGCCCAGCACCAAGATCTGCCCGGATGAGAAGATGGACCGGTTGATCCTGGGCCTCACCCGGGAGGGCTACTTCCAGGCGGCCTCACCGGGAAGGCCGAGCGGGGGCGGGTGGGCCTACCTGGCCGTCCAGGGCCCGGACCGGTCCTGGGTCCTGGAACGTCCCAGGCCGCTGGGTCCCCAGGGAAGGCTTCCCGGTGAGGACTTCCGGAAGGCCTTCCTCCGGTTCCAGAGGTGCACCGCCCTTTTCCTGGCCCTCTACAACGTCACCTTCGACCTGGTTCCCCGGAAGGTGCCAAACGGCAGGGACTTCTTTCTCCAGGAGAGGAAGCGGATGCTGGAACGGCAAAAGGAGGTCCTGAAAAAGAAGAAGCCCGGAGCGGGGGTCTCGCCCGGAGGGGGGCGGTGAAAGCCTGCCGGGTCCTTGGGGTGGTTCCCGTGCGGCTGGGGTCGAGCCGGCTCCCCGGCAAGGCCCTCCTGCCCGCCGGGGGGATGCCCCTTTTCGCCCACGTGGCCCGATCCCTCGAAAAAGCCCGCCTGGTGGACCAGGTCCTGGTGGCCACGGACTCGGAAGAGGTCCTGGGCGCCTGCCGGAACCTGGGGCTCCAGGGGGCGCGGACCTCTTCGGCCCACAGGACGGGGTCGGAGCGTTGCGTCGAGGCAGCCTCTTCCTGGGACTGCCGGGTGGTGCTGGACGCCCAGGGGGACTGGCCCGAGACGCGGCCCGAAGATATCGACCGGCTCGTGGAGGTCATGCTGGAGGAAGACGCCGAGGTGGGGACCTGCGTGCGCCCCCTTGCGGACGCCCGCCGGGCGGCCGATCCCAACGTGGTGAAGGTCGTGGGGCGGGCCGACGGCAGGGCCCTCTACTTCAGCAGGGCCGCCATCCCCTATGTCAAGAGCGGGAGAGAGGTCTCCCGGCTTCGCCACGTGGGGATCTACTCTTTCCGCAAAGACGTGCTGGACCGGCTTCCCTCCCTTCCCCCCTGCCCGGCGGCGGAGGCCGAGGGGCTGGAACAGCTCCGTTTTCTCTATGCCGGAATCGAAATCCGGCTCGTCGAGATCGAGGGCGATCCCTGGGGGATCGAAACAAGGGAGGACTACGAGGAGTTTCTCCAGCGGCTCGAGCAGCATCATGAATGATCCGGGTTGATCATGGAAACCAGGGAGGCGGCGGTTCAAAGGGCATGACAAAGCAGATCTTCGTAACGGGCGGCGTGGTGTCCTCCCTGGGCAAGGGACTCACCTCGGCGGCCATCGGGATGATCCTGGAACACCGGGGTCTCAAGGTGGCCATGCAGAAGCTGGATCCCTACATCAACGTGGACCCGGGGACCATGTCCCCCTTCCAGCACGGCGAGGTCTACGTCACCGACGACGGCGCCGAGACGGACCTGGATCTCGGGCACTACGAGCGGTTCACCCACGGCAGGATCAGCCAGAATTCCAATTTCACCACGGGCAAGATCTACGCCTCGGTCATCGCCAAGGAGAGGCGGGGCGAATACCTGGGCTCCACGGTGCAGGTCATTCCCCACATCACGGACGAGATCAAGTCGGCCATCCGGTCGGTCCACGCCGCCGACGTGGACGTGGCCATCACCGAGATCGGCGGCACCGTGGGGGACATCGAGTCCCTTCCCTTCCTGGAAGCCATCCGCCAATACGGCCTGGAGGTGCCTCCCCACGACTGCCTCTACATCCACCTCACCCTTCTCCCCTACCTCAAGGCCTCCCAGGAGATGAAGACCAAGCCCACCCAGCAGTCCGTGGGCAAGCTCAGGGAGATCGGGATCCAGCCCCACATCCTGATCTGCCGCACGGAGAAACCCATTACGCCCGAGATGCGGGACAAGATCTCGCTTTTCTGCAACGTCCCCGCCCGGGCGGTGGTGGAGGAGAGGGACGTGGAGACCACCATCTACGAAGTCCCCCTGGTGCTCGTGGAGGAGGGGTTGGACCAGCTCATCGTGGAGCACCTGGACCTTCCCGCGGGGGAGCCCACGGGCCTGGACGACTGGCGGGCCATGCTGGAAGGGATCAAGAACCCCGAGGGGCGGGTCCTGATTGCGGTTGTCGGCAAGTACATCAAGCTCCACGACGCCTACAAGTCCATCTACGAGGCCCTCTCCCACGGCGGGTTCGCCCACCGGGTGGCCGTGGATATCCGCAAGGTCAACGCCGAGGAGGTCAGTCCCGGGAGGGTCGAGGCCCTCCTGGAGGGCGTGGACGGGATCCTGGTGCCGGGCGGGTTC
>CAYQBW010000308.1:2034-4452 GCA_964415725.1 uncultured Planctomycetia bacterium | reverse complement strand
TCCCCCCGGCGGTCACGTTCTCCACGTCCTCCGCCTCGAGAATGGGCCCCCGCAAAAAACGCTTTTCCGGGTAGACCGGGGGAAAGACCAGCTTGTTCACCTTGGGGAGGGGAAGGCCGGGGGGACGGGCCGGCCTGTCCAGGTAGAACCATGCCACGCTGGAGTAGTGGTCCTTGCGCCTCCCGTTGCCCTTGAGGACGCCCCGGCTGTCATAGATCCTTCCCCGCTTCTCGATGGTGACCCTGAGAGATTTCCGGAAATAGATCGGGTCCGCCAGGTGCCAGCGGAGCGCCGTGTGGACCGAGCCCGTCTCCTCCCCCGTGGAGAGGGGAACGGCGTAGAAGGGCGAGCAGGAAGGCCGGAAATCCCAGGCATCCAGGAAGTAATCCTCGAGCCCCGTGCCCTCCATGTCCGCCGGCATCCTCCCGTCCAGGTAGAAGCGGTCGTTTCCTTCGCCCGGCCACCCGGGGGTGGTCTGCTGGAGACAGAAGAGCGTCCCCAGGTAGCGCCCGCTTCCCTTCACGTCCAGGACTTCGTATTCCAACTCCGAGAGGGCCGGGACCTCCTGCCTGTATACGGCATGGAGGTAGGGCGCCCCCGCCAGGGCGCCCCCCCAGGTCCCGTCGATGTTCCAGTAGACCAGGACGTCCCTCTCTCCCTGGTTCTCCAGGGTGACACGGGCCTCCTTCTTGAAAGGCATGGGAAGGAAACAGTTCATGGCCCGCCCTTCGGCGGAGACCCGCACGGGAAGGGTCCAGAGGTTGTGCCTGATCCCGAGCCCCATGCCGAAGAAGTCCCCCACGGGGACCTCCACGGCCGGCTCCGCCTGGTCCTCCCAGTAGATCCGGAAGATCACCTTCCTGGCGGAGAAGGGCATGGCCCCGCCCGGGTCCACGGTCATCCAGATGTGGGTGATCGTTCCGCTCCCCTTGGCGTCGCAAAGGACCAGCTCTTCCTTGCGGTGAAGGATCCTGTAGTCCCTGTTGGCGCCCGTGGCGTCGGCGCTGGAGAAGCGGAAGGGCTTTCCCCGGCCCGGCCGGGGCAGTCCCCAAGTCCCGGCCTGGGTCGTGCCCCTGGGGGAGAGGAGGAGGAAAAAGAGAAAAAGAGGCGAAACCGGCAAAAGGAAGAAACGCCTCCCCGGAGACACTCTTCTTCCCATCTCGCGGGCCTCCCGGCCCGGCCGGGCTGGTCTGGTCATGGCAATCCTCCTGGAGGTTCCTGTTTTTTTCATCTTTCCCCAACGACGGAAGTTCCGCGAGGAAAAGCCGATGGGGATCATCCTCTGACTGCTCCCCCGGGGGGGAAAATTCCCCCCTTGCCCCGGGAAAAAGAGAAAGCCATGATCCGCCCGGGCACGAAATTTTCACGAGGAGACATGGGCGGGAAGCGGACATTTTTCGAGATCCACGCCGGGCCGGGAGGCCTGACCCTTGCTTTCCAGACCGCGGGATTCAAGTGGCTCGGGGCCCTGGAACCCTCCCCCCTCCAGGGAGCCACGATCTCCCAGAACACCCTGGTCCGCTGGCGCCCCTTCTTCCTGGCCACGGGCAAGAAAGCCAACCTGAAACCCTCTACCGTAATCAAACGGCTCGGGCCCGGGGAGGTGGACGTCCTTCTCGCCCAGCCCAGGTGGCCCGAGCCCGAAACCAAGAAGGGCAAGCCCAGGAAACCGACCTACCTCCCCCCGCCCGAGGACTGGCTCGGCGATCCCAGGAACGCCCCCTTCGGCAGGATCCTCCCCTTCGTGGAGGCCCTCCGGCCCAAGGTGGTGCTCCTCTCCCACATCCCCCGGGTGGCGGGCAGGCGGGACCTGGCCCTGGTGGCCCTCCACTGCAGGGCCCTGCGCCGCAGGGGCTACACCGTGGCTCCCGTCCAGATCCTGGACTCCTGGTTCGGGTCCCCCCGCCCCAGGCCCCGGGTGGTGATCCTGGCGGCCCGGGACCTGGATTCCCGGAAACTGGCTCTCTTCTGGCCCCCGGACCGGCTCTTCGCCTCCCGGGAGCCCGAACCATCCTGGGTCCGCACCTCCGTCAAGGTGGCTTCCCTCCTGGACTCCTGGTGGCCCCTGGCGCCTCCGCCCCGGGAAGGGCTTCCTTTGTGCCCGGGGCTGGTGGAAGCCTTCGAGGACCTCCCGCCCGCCGCCATTCCCTGGCCGGGAGGGCCTTCTCCGCTGGACGAAAAGACCCGCTACACCCGGAGTCCCCTGGGTTGGTATGCCCGGTTCCTGAGGTCCTGGCACCAGTATTCCCGCAAGCTCACCATGCACGTCTCCATCCCGGCGGGCTGGATGGGCCCCAAGAAGACGCCTCCCACCCTCCACGTGGGGTGGCTGGCCGACATCCTCTGGCGCAAGGCCTGCATGGACGCCCGCGCCCGGGGGGAAGAGCCTCCTCCCAGGGAACTCCAGATTCCCCTTCC
>CAYQBW010000308.1:0-2024 GCA_964415725.1 uncultured Planctomycetia bacterium | reverse complement strand
AGGCCGCGACCGTCCTGCCCTGGAACGCATGGCCGGGCCCACAGTACGTTTTCTGGGCCGCGTGTCCACCGAAGAGATCGTCCGCCTCATGCAGGGATGTCGCGCCTTCCTGTTCCCGGGCCTGGAGGACTTCGAAAAAATGGAGGGGGACGCCTTTCCCCGGGTTCCCATGCCCAAGCCCCCCCTGCCGGGAACCTCGCCCTTGCTCTGGCAGGACCGGTTCCTGCGGATCTTCACGGAGGGAGGGGTGGAGCGGACTCTTTCCCTGAGAGAAGAGGCCCGGCTCAACACCTTCCCCGACAGCTGGAATTTCGCCGGTGGATTCGTGGAGAGGCGCAGGCAGATCACCGGGGGATTCCCTCCCCTGGTGGGCCTGGTCCTGGCCCGGGCCGTGCGGGGTCTCCTGGAGGACAAGGTTCCGGTGGATACGCTCCTTCCGGAATGCCCCATCGCGCCTCCCCCGAGGAGCCCGGAAGAAAGACTCCAGGCCAAGGAAAACCGGCCCCTTACGGGGGAACTCCCTTTTGCCTGGGAATGAAACCTCCCGGCCCGTAAAATTCTTTTTTTCAAATTTTCAAACCCAAGGATGCATCCAGGAGGGGATTTCATGGAGGCCGAAGGCCCTCTCGTTTCCGTCCTCGACCACGGCGCCCTCAAGCTCATCCAATCCTACGGAGACGACTCCATGATCTGCCGGGCCGCGCGGGTCTCGGTGGATGGAGGCGTCCGTGAGGGAACGCCCAGCAAAGAACGGGACCGGACGCTGATCCGTTACCTGGCCAGGCAACACCACACCTCCCCCTTCGAGCACTGCGGCGCCACGTTCTACGTGAAGGCCCCCATCTTCGTCTTCCGCCAGTGGCACCGCCACCGGACCCAGTCCTACAACGAACTCTCCGGGCGGTACAGCACGACCTTCCGGGAATACTACCTTCCCACGGTGGAAAGACTGGTCACCGAGCAGTCCCGGGACAGCCGCCAGGGGCAAGGCAGGGTGAAAGGCCCCGAGGAAGCCCGCCTGGCCCGGGAAAAGATCCGGGAACACTGCGAAAGGGCCCTGGAGGAATACCATTCCCTGCTGGAGATGGGCGTGAGCAGGGAACTGGCCCGCACGGTCCTTCCCCTCAACGTCTACTCCGAGATGTACGCCACGGCCAACCTCTGGAATTGGACCCGCTTTCTCAAGCTCCGCCTCGCGCCGGACGCCCAGTTTGAAATCCGGGCCTACGCAAAGGCGATCCTGGCCGCCTTGAAGGAGGTCTTCCCCACGGGAATGGGCGCTTTCGCCGAAATGGAAGGCTGGGAATAGGGCGGACCGGACGCCCCCCTCAATCCTCCGAAGGGGCCTCTACGGCGGCGTTCTCGGGGTGAGGCCAGATCTCCAGGACCCTCCGGGCCACCCGGGCCTCGTCCTGGATCAACTCCTCCAGGTTCACCTGGTCCAGCATGTGGGTGATCTTCTCCTCGATGATCCCCCAGACCGGCCGGAGACCGCAGTTCTCCACGTGGGCGCAATCGTTGGCAAAAGGCTTCTTTTTTCCGATCTCCAGGCACCCCCGGAAGAGGGCCGGGCCCAGGGCCCGAATCACCTGGGCCAGGGAGATCTCCTCCGGAGGGCGGGCCAGTTCGTAGCCCCCCTTCCTTCCCCGCTCGGCCTTCACGATTCCTCCTTTGCGGAGGATGCCCAGAAGTTTCGCGATCAAGGCCTCCGAGAGGCCTTCCCGTTCGGCCAGGCTGGAAATCGTCATTTGCTTGGCTTCCCTGGCCAGAGTCATGACCAGGCGAAGCCCATGTTCTTCGGTCTTGCTGACCTTCATGCAGCCAATCCTCGGTGAGAAATGGTTAGGGACCAGGGAAATTTTATTCTTTAGGACAAAAAACTCCTCTTTCCAACCTCACAGGGAATCTTTCCTCCCCGTGGGCGGGGAGGGTCGGCGGAGTAGAATGACGCCATGTGCGGCAGGTTCACCCTTACTCTCCCTGCGGAGAAGCTCTGTCTCTTCTTCAAGGTGCCCTCCGTTCCC
>CAYQBW010000307.1:0-4455 GCA_964415725.1 uncultured Planctomycetia bacterium | reverse complement strand
CCTCTTGGGTCGGCCCCTTTTCCGGAGAAGAATGAGGCCAACCAGACGAAATCCGTTTTGACTTCCAGCCTCTGACAGGAGGGGGCTTTCATGGAAATCTTTGGCAAGGCCCGGGCCGAATTGGAGGAGATCCGCCGGCTCAGGAGGTGGTTCCACGCCCGCCCCGAGCTCTCATACCGCGAGAAGGAGACGGCCGGGAAAGTGGCGGATTACATGGAAGGCCTGGGCCTTCCCGTGACCCGGCCCGAAGGGATGACCGGGTTGTGGGCCGACCTGGAGGTCCCGGGCGCCGGGGAAACCCTCCTCTTTCGGGCGGACATGGACGCCCTGGCCATGGAGGAAGCTCCCGGGCCATGGAAAAAGGACTTTCTCTCCCGGAACCCCGGGGCCGCCCACTGTTGCGGCCACGACGCGCACATGGCCATGCTTCTCGGAGCGGCGCGGATTTTGGCCTCGGGCGAAGTTCCGTCCAAGCGCAACATCCGCTTCCTCTTCCAGCACGCCGAGGAGCATCCCCCGGGCGGCGCCCTGGACCTGATCGAGGCGGGATGCCTCCAAGGGGTGGACAGGGCCTTCGGCCTCCACGTTCTCCCGAGCCTTCCCTCGGGGCGGTTCGCCCTCCTGCCGGGCCCTTTCATGGCGGCGGCGGACAATTTCACGATCACCGTCGAGGGAAAAGGCGGCCACGCCGCCATGCCCCACCTGCTCCTGGACCCTGTCCCGGCGGCGGCCCAGGTGGTGACGGCCCTCCAGTCCCTGGTCTCCCGCCGGACGGACCCCCTGGAGGCCCTGGTGATCAGCGTGGCCACCATCCGGGGCGGTTCGGGCACCCACAACGTGATCCCCTCGACGGTGGAGCTCAAGGGCACGGCCCGGACCCTCTCGCGGGAAATCCGGAAGAGGATCCAGGCCCTCCTGGAAGAGACCGCACAAGCCGCCGCGGGGGCCCAGGGCTGTGAAGCCCGCCTGGACTACCGGGAAGGATACCCGGTTCTCGTAAACGACCGGGACGCTTATCGGAGGGCCCTGGAGGTCACGCAAAGCCTTTTCGGGGAAGAGGGTCTACTCCCGGATCCCAGGCCTCTCCTGGGGGGTGAGGACTTCGCCCGGTATGCCGAGAAAGTCCCCTCCCTCTACGCCTTCCTGGGGGCGGGCTCTCCGGAGAAAGGCATCACCGCCCCCAACCACGCCCCGGATTTCGACGTGGACGAAGAGGCCCTTCCCAGGGGAACGGCCTGGTTCGTGGGCCTGGCGGCCATGTAGGGGACGCCCGAGGGACGGCGCATCGCGCCGTCCCGACGGTCGTCCCGCGATATCCCCAAGACGCCCCGATGATTCCCCACCCCCGGAACCCTCCCGGGCCGACGTTCGGCGCCGAAGACGGCGCCTCCGGCGGTCCCTACACCAGCCCCTACCGGCCCCGGCGGGAGGCGGCGCCCCCTTTCCCGTAGATCCAGAACCTGGACCTCTTCAAGGGCGCAGGGGTGCGGCCCTCCACCATGATCCGGGCGATCTTTTCCGCCACCTCCGGGAATTCAGCCGCCACGTTGTGCTTCTCCCCGATGTCCTCGGCCAGGTCGTAGAGCTCCAGGGGCGCGCCGGGATGCCTCCGCAATCCCCTGCGGAGCCCCTTCCACTTCCCCATCCGCACCGCCACCTGGCCCCCGTAGCCGGGAAAATCCCAGAAGAGATAGGCGTGCTTCTTCTGGTCCCTGGGGCGCCCGAGAAGGGTAGGCAGAAAACTGATCCCGTCGATCCCTTCCGGCGGCTTCACCCCAGCGATCTCCGCCAGGGTGGGCATGACGTCCCAGAAGGCGGAGGACAGGCGGCTCACCGATCCGGGCCGGATCTTTCCGGGCCAGCAGGCGACCAAGGGGGAGCGGATCCCCCCCTCGTACACGCTCCCCTTGAACCCCCGGAAAGGCTTGTTGGACTCGAAGAACGCCGAGTCCGCCCCTCCCAGGCGGTCGTAGACCGGGCCGTTGTCCGAGGCGAAAAAGAAGATCGTATCCTTCTCCAGGCCGAGACGGCGTACGAGCCCGACGATCTCGCCCACGTGGCGGTCCATCCTGCTCACCATGGCGGCGTACGCGGCCCGGGGGTGCCCGCAGAAGCTGTAACCCCCCCGCCTTCTCTTTTTCCTGTAAGGCGGATCTGGCCACTTGCCCAGGTATTCCTTCAAGGCATCCTCCGGGACCTGGAGGGGAAGGTGGGGAATCGTCGTGGCGTAATAGAGAAAGAAGGGCTTGTCCTTGTTCTCCCGGATGAACTTCAACGCCTCGTCCCGGAAGAGGTCGGGGGCGTAATGCTTGCCCGTGGGCCCACCGTCGTTTCCCTCCAGGAAGACCTTCTTCTTGTTCCTCCAGAGATAGGGCGGGTAGTAGTGATGCGCCTTGGTCTGGCAGTTGAAGCCGAAGAAGAGATCGAAGCCCTGGTTCACCGGGTCCCCTTCCGAACCCGGGTAGCCCAGGCCCCACTTCCCCACGCAGGCCGTGGCGTACCCCGCCTTCTTCAGGACCTCCGCCACGGTGACCTCCGAGGCGGGGATGGGTTCCTGCCCCTCGGGCCGGTGGAGACCGTTGTTCCGGATCCAGGCGTGGCCCGTGTGCTTGCCGGTCATCAGGGTGCACCGGGAAGGAGCGCAGACGGGAGAGCCCGCGTAGTGGTCGGTGAACCTCATGCCCCGGGCGGCGAGATCGTCGATGTTGGGCGTCTCGATCTTCTCCTGGCCGTAACAGCCCAGATCATGGTAGCCCAGGTCGTCGGCCAGGAGGAAGACGATGTTGGGCCGCCGGGGCTTTCCGCGGTTTCCCAGGCCCGGCGCCCGGCATCCCGCCGCCAGGGCCCCTCCCAGGGCGGCGCCCGCCGCCCCGAGAAAGCCCCTGCGGTCCATGCCCGCCCCGCGGGAATCACCCATTGGAATATCTCCAGAACCTGAACTGCTTCACCTTCGGGACGGTCCTGGCCTCGATCATGATCTTCTCGATCCTGGCGGCGATCTCCGGGTGCTCGGCCGCCACGTTGTGCTCTTCCCGGATGTCCTTCTCCAGGTCGTAGAGCTCCAGGGGGGCGTCGGGGTTCCGCTTGAGGTGGCGCTTCATCCCCTTCCACTTCCCCATCCGCACCGCCACCTGGCCCCCGTATCCCGCGAAGTCCCAGAAGAGATACTCGTGCTTCTTCTGCTCCTTCGGGCGTCCCAGGAGAGTGGGCAGGAAACTGATTCCGTCGATCCCTTTCGGCGGTTTCACCCCGGCGATCTCCGCGATCGTGGGCATCACGTCCCAGAAGGCCGAGGGAAGATGCGTCACCGTGCCGGGCCGGATCTTCCCCTTCCAGCGGGCGATCATGGGAGAACGGATCCCTCCCTCCTTGACGCTCCCCTTGAGACCCGTGAAGGGCTTGTTGGACTCGAAGAAGTAGGAATCGGAGCCGCCGAGCCTCTTGTAGGTCGGGCCGTTGTCCGACGCGAACATGATGATCGTGTCCTCCGAGAGCCCGAGGTCCTCGATGAGTTGCACGATCTGGCCCACGTGGCGGTCCATGCGGGTGACCATGGCGGCGTAGGTCGCCCTGGGATACTTGCATGGAAGGTATCCCCTCCCTCCCGTGTAGGGGGGATCGGGCCACTTCCCCTTGTATTCCTCCAGGGAATCCTCGGGCACCTGGAGCGGCAGGTGGGGCACGGTTGTAGCGTAATAGAGGAAGAAAGGCCTGTCCTTGTTCTCCCGGATGAATTTCAGGGCCTCGTCCCGGAAGAGGTCGGGGGCGTAATATTTGCCCGTGAGTCCCCTGGTGTTTCCCTTGAGCCAGACCTTCTTCTGGTTCTTCCAGAGATACCTGGGGTAGTAATTGTGGGCCTGCCTCTGGCAATGGAACCCGAAGAAGAGGTCGAAGCCCTGGTAGTTGGGGTCCCCCGACGACTTGTGGTAGCCCAGCCCCCACTTGCCGATGCAGGCCGTGGCGTAACCGGCGGGCTTCAGCATCTCCGCGATGGTCACCTCCGAGGCGGGGATGGGCTCCTGGCCTTCCGGCATGATCTCCTTGTTGTCCCGGATGTAGGCGTGGCCCAGGTGCTTGCCCGTCATCAAGGTGCAGCGGGAGGGAGCGCAGACAGGGGCGCCCGCGTAGTGGTCCGTGAACTTCATCCCCTCGGCGCAAAGCCGGTCGATGTTGGGGGTCTTGATCTTCTCCTGGCCGTAACAGCCGAGCTCGTGGTAGCCCAGGTCGTCGGCCAGGAAGTCGACCATGTTGGGCCGCCGGGGTTTTCTGGATTTCCGTCCCCCCGGAACCTGGCATCCCCCCACCAGGGCCCCGCCGACGGCGGCGCCCGCCGCTTTCAGAAAATCACGCCTTTTCATCTCTTGCCTTCCTTTCCTGGAAACGCCGAGTAGAAGAGCCCCTTGGGCTCGGAGACCCTCTTCCCGGCCCAGGAGACGGGAACGGCCGTGAAACACC
>CAYQBW010000306.1:0-4455 GCA_964415725.1 uncultured Planctomycetia bacterium | reverse complement strand
CTTCACCTGCTCGGCCACGTGGCGTGGCCCTCGAAAAGGCAAGAGCTACAAAATCATCTGCTCCTTCCGGGCAGGCCCTTTCAAGACGGAGACCAAGGAAGAAATCCTGAAATTCTGAAAGGCCCCCGGCGGCCGGAATCTTTTCCCCCTCTCAACGAATAGATCCGCCGTCTTCCTTTAGGATAGGAAAGGACATTACCGCCGAAAGGAGGTCCCATGGCCAGGTTCAATCGTCTGGCTCTTCTCCTTCCATCCTTCCTGATCCTCTCCTGCGCCTGCCGGCTCTTCGCCCCTCCCCTGGTGGAAGGGACCCGGGACCTTCAGGTCCCCTATCTCCCGGGCAGAGGTCTTTCCGTCCGCACCCGGAACGGAGGGGTAGCCGTCCTCGAGGGGGAGGGAAACCAGGTGCGCGTCCACGCCCGCATCCGGGCGGAAACCAAGGAACGGTTGGACCAGGTCCGGATCGAGGCCAGGCGGAACGATAAGGGAGACCTGGAGATCTCTCCCCTCTGGCCGGGAGGAAAAAGGCGCTCCCGGGAATCCTGTTCCTTCGAGATCCGGACCCCTGGGGCCCGGGACGTAACGGTCCGGACTTCCAACGGGGCGATCCACCTGGAAGGCATGGCCGGAGAAGCGAACCTGCAGACCACCAATGGCTCGATCCAGGTGAAGGACCAGGCCGGACCTGTCCGGGCGGAAACCTCCAATGGATCGATCGTCTTGAAAGGAGTCCAGGGGAAGGTCCGGGCCCGCACCAGCAACGGCACTCTCGTCCTTCGCGACGTATCAGGCCCCGTGGCGGCCCGGACCTCGAACGGCCCCCTGAAAGCCACTCTTGCCGCGGGGAACCGGGGGCCTTTCGAGCTGGCCTCCTCCAACGGCTCCATGGTCATCAGCGTGGGAAAGGCCTTTTCGGGAATCGTGGATCTGGAGACCAGCAACGGCGGAATAGGGATCGCGGGGAAACCCCTGGTCCGCATCCTCGAATCCGGGAAGAACCACTACCGGATCGCCCTTGGAGACGGAAAGGCCCTCTCCACCGCCCATACCAGCAACGGATCGATCACCTTCCGGGTCCGGTGAGGGGGCCGGTCCTCAATCGGTGGTGAACCTGTAGATCGTGGTCTGCCTGTACATCTGTCCCGGCCGGAGGATCACGTTGGGGAATTCCGGATGGTTGGGCGAATCGGGAAAGTGCTGGGCCTCCATGCAGAAGGCGTAGTGCTTCTTGTAGACCTTCCCGCCCTTGCCGGTGATCGTCCCGTCCAGGAAGTTCCCCGTGTAGAGCTGGAGGCTCGGCTCCGTGGTGTAGACCATCATCACCCGCCCCGTCCCGGGTTCGCGCACGTGGGCGGCCAGGGTGGGATGGTCCAGGTCCCTGGGCGGGTTCAGGACGAAATCGTGGTCGTAACCGCCCTTCACCATGGCGATCCTCTCCCCGATGGTGTGGGGCGAGGTGAAATCCATGGGCGTCCCCTTGACGGGCCGCAATTCCCCCGTGGGAATCAACTCGTCGTCCACCACGCAATACCTGTCCGCGTCGATGGTCACTTCGTGTCCCAGGATGTCGCCCTCTCCGGCGCCCTTCAGGTTGAAATACCCATGGTGAGTGAGATTCACCGGCGTGGCCTTGTCCGTCACCGCCTGGTAGCGGATGACCAACTCGTTCTCCTCGGTCAGGGCGTAGGTCACCTGCACCTTCAGGTTGCCCGGGTATCCTTCCTCTCCGTCCTTGCTCAGGTAGCGGAGGATCACCCCGGCTTCGTGGGAGGCCGTGTAGGGCTCGGCGTCCCAGACCTTCTTGTCGAATCCCTCGATCCCACCGTGGAGGTGATTGGGCCCGTTGTTGCAGGCCAGCTTGTATTCCTTCCCGTCCAGGACGAACCTTCCCTTGGCGATGCGGTTCGCGTATCGCCCCACCAAGGCGCCGAAATAGGGAGAATTCTTCAGGTATCCTTCCAGGTTGTCGTATCCCAGGACCACGTCGGCCGGTTTCCCGTTCCGGTCCGGAACCACGAGCGAGGTCACGATTCCCCCGTAATTGGTGATCTTCACCCTCATGCCCCGGGCGTTCTCGAGGGTGAAGAGCGAGACGGGCTTCCCCTTCACGGTTCCGAAAGGCGCTTTTTCCACGGTCACACTTCCTTTCTTTCCTCCCGCCCGGCCGGCGGCCGCGCACCCTTGCAAAGCCAGTCCACCCGCGACCAGCGCGGCGGCGAAGAAAAGCGGCCGGCCTCTTTTGGGGAGCGTCGATGCCATGGTCTACCTCCAGGGTTCCTTGGTTGGGCCGAACCCCCCTCCCTCCCCCCGGGGGCCGCCGGCCATTATGCCCGGCCGGGGGGGGTGGAAAAAAGGCGGAGGCGAAAGGGCCCGGCCCTTCCGCCTCCTTTTGCCGGAATCGACCCTCCGCCTCAGAAGAGTTCGAAGAGCAGGTTCCCCGCCTTGACGACCTTGAGGTCCACCCTGGCGTAGATGGTCTGGATGTAGATGGGCACCCCCACCAGGTAAGGATTGTTCGGCAGGGGAATCTTCTGGGGAGCGGTGCTGCCCCCCATCAGGTAGATGGGAAGCATCTGCAAGGGATCGGGGATGAAGGACCCCAGAAGGGGAAGCCCCATGCCGGGGTAGGTCCGGCTCATGAAGTCGATGGCCATGAACCCGGCGGGCCCCTTGTGGTTGAGGGTCACCGTCTGGCCGATGGCCCACTTCCCGGAAAGGGTGGTGAGGACGTCGCTCGCCTCGTGGCACCCGATGTCGGGCTGGGCGAAGCCGTCGCCGTTGTAGTCGAAGAGCGAGGCGTTGCCGTAGAAGTCGGGCGTGCCGTAGAGGGAGTAGTCCTTGATCCAGCCCTTCTCGATGAGAGGGCTCGTGGTCTTGAGCCGCCAGTTCCCCTTGGAGGGATCCACGAAGAGGGGATCCACCGTGAGGTTCGAGGCCGAGGGAGGGCCGGCGGCGAATTTGTAGTTGGGGTTGTTTCCGAAAGCGTCGTTGTTCTCGAAGGTGACGGGCTTCATGTGGATCTTGTTCGAAACGGCGCTCTCGAAACCGGGCCCGGCCCCTTTGTATGCGAGGTTGTTCACGATCACGGCTTTGTCGGGGGAAAAATTGTAGTTGGGATCATAATGTATGTAAATGGCGGAATTCTTCATATTCACGAAGGTATTGTTGTAGATATAGATCCCTTGGTTCCCCGGCGTCCCGATGTACCAGACTCCGAACTTCGCGCAATTGACGAAAAGGTTGTCATGGATCTTGCATCCGCCTCCGCCCAGAGTCCAAGCGACAATACCGTTGTTGAGATTGACGAACATGCAGTTGAAGATCTCCACGTCGATGGCCGCCCATTGGGCGCCGCTGGCCGAACCCAGGCGGAAAGCACAGTCCCAGTAACGGGGGACGCTCGTATCGGCGTTCCTGATCTGAAGCCCTGAAATCTTCGCCCCCTTGGCCCATGCCAGAAACCGGATTGCGGGGAAATACCTGCCCTTTTCCAGGTCCAGGATGGTCACCTTGGGCCCGTAGGGAGCGATGATTTTTATATTTTCCTGGTGGATTCCAGTCGCCGGATCGCCGATGTAGATCTTCCACTTTTCCTTGGTTTTGGAGGGGCTGTAGACGCCGGGAAGAACATAGAGAGTGTCTCCCTTGCGGAGCACGCTCACGCCCTTCGTAAAGGACTTGAAGGCCGTCTTGGGGGTGGTGCCTCCGTTGGTGTCATTGCCGTTGACCGCGTCGCACCAGTAGGTGTAGGTGGTCTGCGCGGCAAGGCTGCCGGCCAGGAAGAGGTAAAGGGCCAGAAGAAGCGGGGTCTTCTTTCTCATGCTGCCTCCTTCCTGGGCCCTGGAAAAGGGCGCCAGGCAAAGTGTTTGGGGGACTTGCAGGACAACCAGAAAACAAGGAAACGTAATCCAGGAAATGAGGGATTCAAGGTGGAAAAGCTGGAAGTATTTTTGGATATTCCCGGCCCTCCGTCAAGGCCCGGCATCCTCCTCCAGGGCCAGGCTCCGGAACCGGCCCAGCACCTCCTGGAAGGGCCTGAGGGTCCTGGGATCCATCTCGAAATGAACCAGGTGGGCCGGGCAGGAGCAGTCGCTGGACCCGAATCCGGGGGGATAGGGCCTCCCCAACCCGGAGAGGGCCCGGGCCAGGTCGCACTCGATGCGCCGGGAGGAGCGGAAAGCGAAGGCTTCCACGAACCGGGCCCTCTCCCGCAGGTAGTCGATGTGCCAGCGCAGGCGTTTCCGCTTCCGCCTGTGGCGGGCAAGCCGCGCGGCCAGCCCTTTCATGGCCGACCCCACGTAGACGTAGTATCCCCCTGGGAAAGAAACCTTTCCCAGGGATCCCACTTCGAAGACGGCCTTCCCGGCAAGCTCCAGGACCACCAGGTAGGCCCCCCGGGCCCCCAGCTCCCGCTCCAGCACCGCGTCGTAGGTCTTGCCGCCGGGCAGGCCCAGG
>CAYQBW010000305.1:3550-4464 GCA_964415725.1 uncultured Planctomycetia bacterium | reverse complement strand
GGACTGACCTTCGCCGCCCAAGGCATCTGGCCCCACAGCCCCACCTGCCCCGGGACCGGATACTTCTGCTCCACCGACGCCCTGGAGATCACCGTGCAATAGGGAGAACGGAATCCGGGTGGGCCCGGCGCTCGGGCCGGGTACTTGAAAAGGGCACAGTTTCTTTTCCATCCCCTTTAACAGCCGGCCCGGGCTCCCGCCGGAGCTGGCGCTCCATGAGGAGCGATGCAACCGTCTTCGGCGGCGTGGGGGGGGTGACAGGAAACCCTGGGCCATGATTGAATCCCTTTTCTTCCTCCCCCGGGAAGGCGGAGATGATTTCGGGGCGTTCCTGGATTTCGGCGCCCTTTTCCCGCCTTTCCGGGAGCGGAAAGGAGAGGTCTTTTTTCGGGAATGGGAGGCCGGAATGATTAAGAAGGGATTTGAAAAGGGGATGCCTGGGATGGTATTGGGAAACTGTGGCCTGCCCCTGCTGGGGGCGATCTTCATGGCTGGAATAGCCTGGGGCGCGACCGATCCTTCGGCAGGGGGTCTCTTTTCTCCGTCCCTGGCAAGGGGAGACGCCTTTTGTTTCGTGGAGAACCGGGGACAGTGGAAAGGGGATTTCCGCTACCGGGCCGCCATGGGCGATGTCACCCTCTTTTTGCGGGAGGATGGCTGGCTCCTGGTCAAAGAAGAGATCCAGGGGCTCTCGGAGTCTCAAAGGAACCTGGCATGGCCCGAGCGGCTCCGGGCCCTAAGGGAGGCCACGGTCCGTGGCGTTGCTCTCCGGTTCCGTTTTGTCGGGGCCAGGGATAAAGCCTTTCTCCGGGGGGAAGATCGACTCTCGGGGAAATGCCATTTCTTTCTCGGGAACGATCCTTCCAGGTGGAAGACCAACCTGCCCAGGTATGGGGCGGTTCGGGTTCAGGGCC
>CAYQBW010000305.1:0-3540 GCA_964415725.1 uncultured Planctomycetia bacterium | reverse complement strand
GGGACGTGGTCCTTCGGGTCGAAGGGGGCCGGGGGATCCGGGTCGACGAGAAGGGAGACCTGAGGATCGGGACGGACCTTGGGGAGGTTCGACTTCCTGCTCCTTATGCCTTGAATGGGAAAGGGGAGAAGGTAAGGGTCGAATACGAAATTCTCGGGAAGGAGGAGTTCGGGTTCAAGGCGGCGGGCGGGGACGCCTCCGGGCCCCTGTGGGTGGATCCCAAGGTGGAGTTCTCCACCTATCTGGGCGCCACCCAGAGCCTCATTGGGACGGGGAGGGCCCATTGGGGGCCGAAGGTCAACCTGTATGTGGCAGGCGCGAGCGGCGCCACCTACCCCACCACGCCGGGAGCCTACCAGGTCAAATCGGCCGGTCAATGGGAGGGTTTTCTTACCTGTCTCGATCCGACGGGAAGAAAACTGGTCTTTTCCACCTTCCTTGGGGGGAGGGATTCCGAAGGGATCACGGACTTTCGTTTCGGCCCGAAAGGTGAGATCTATTGCTGCGGGTCTACCTGGTCCATCGATTTTCCTACGACTCCCGGCGCATGGGACCGGGTGTATGGAAACAACGGGGCACCCAGCATTTACCGCGATGGGTTTTTGGCCTGTCTAGCAAACAATGGAAGCGTGCTCTCATTCGGGACCTACCTGGGAGGACAATGGGACGACTCGGTACGTTCCCTGGTTGTGACCAGGAAAAATGAGATCCTTTGCTGCGTGGAAACGGACTCCTTCGATTACCCGACAACACCAGGCGCAGTGGCTAGAAGGTACATCGGGGGGTATTCCGACGTGGCTCTCACCCGCATGGACGGCCGGGGGACCAAGGTCCTGGCCTCCACCTTTTTCGGGGGGACAGGGGATGAAACTCCCTACGACATGACCCTGGGGCCCAAGGGGAATGCCTGGGTTTGCGGCAGGACCAGCAGCAAGGATTTCTATACGACCAACGGGGTCTTCTCCAAGAAATATGGGGGCGGGCCTTATGACGGGTTCCTGGCGGCCTTCGATCCCACCACTCTCCGGCCCTTGGCCTCCACCTACCTTGGAGGAAACAGCAGCGATTACTGTTGGGGGGTCCGGATCGACACGGCGGGGACCGTCTTTGTCGCGGGGAGAACTTCTTCCACGGATTTTCCCGTGACCTCCGGAACCTGGGAGACCGGTTGGAAAGTGAGTTCCTCCGCCTTTGTGAGCCGCCTGGATCTCCGCCTTTCCAGGATGATCGCCTCCACTTTTCTGGGAGGTAACACCTTCGTTCGGTGTTACGCCCTGGACTTGGATCCCTCCGGTTGCCCCGTGGTGGTGGGAGACACGGGTGGGATGCAGGGCTTTCCCATCACCCCCAACGCCTTCGACAAGGTTCTGAAGACCACCAAGGGGCACAGTGTTTGGCTCTTCGACGCTTTCGTGAGCAGGTTGAGCCCGAATCTACGGAGGTTGCTCTATTCCAGTTTCATCGGGGGGAGCTGGAAGGAGGAAGCCCGGGCGGTCAGTGTGAACGGCAAATTCCAGGTTGCCGTCTTTGGGGGTACCGACTCCAAGGATTTCCCCGTCACCCCCGGGGCGTTCCAGACGAAGATTCCCAATTCGAATCCGGCCAGCACTTTCCATTACTTATCCGGGTTCGTGACCTGCCTGGACCTACGGACCCGGGGGGTTCGAAGGGTCGGGGAGGGGTCCCCGGGATGCAAGGGCTGGCCCACTCTCTATCTGCGGGCCGACCCTGTGGCCGGGGCGAAGGGCTTCGGCCTGGAAGTCTGGCGCGTTCCCCCCAAGTGGGGAGGCTGGATCTTCCTCGGCATGCGGACCCTCTCCAAGGGGGTGCCTTTCCTGGGGGCGGTGTTCCAGCTCGATCCCACCCGGGTGCTCCTGGCTCTCCCCCTGATTTCGGACAAAGAGGGGCGGGCCGGTGTGGACCTTGCCCTTCCGCCGGCACTAAAAGGACTGACCTTCGCCGCCCAAGGCATCTGGCCCCACAGCCCCACCTGCCCCGGGAATGGATACTTCTGCTCCACCGACGCCCTGGAGATCACCGTGCAATAGGGATTCCTAACCCGTGTATCGCACCCGGTTTCTTGGACACAAGACCAGGAAAACTCAAGCTGCCGCTTCCACCTATGGCCTTTTTTCTGGTCTGGAGGGAAGGCCAGGGGTTTCCCCGGCATCCTACCGGGACGGGCTCAGACCAGGTTCCCCAGGAAGAGGGGCGCCGGGCAGTGGCGGATGCCCTCCTTGGAAAGGAAGTCCTTCTTGCCTGTCGCGGTGATCTGCCAGGCCTCACAGCCGGGAAAATGGGATTTGAAATAGCGGAGGCTCTTGTCGATCTCCCCCTCGAACCATTTGCATTCCACCGCCAGGATGGGCTTTTCTCTTTCGGTGACGATGAAATCCACCTCCCGCCCGTCCCGGTCCCGGAAAAAACGGAGGTCCAGGTCCCTGCCCAGGGCATCCTGCTGGAAATGGACCCACTTGAGGAGGTGGCAGGCGACCAGGTTTTCGAACCGTGCCGGCTCGGAGGAGACCAGGGTCCAGTCCAGGAGATAGGGTTTGGTGGATTTCTTGACGGCCCGGATTCTGGGGCTTCCGAAAGGGGGGACCCGGTAGAGGGCATAGAGCCTCTCCAGGATGGAGAGCCAGTTGGCAACGGTCTTGAAGCTCACGCCCAGGTCTTCCCTCAGGGCGTTGATGGAAAGGAGGGAGCCCACAAGCTCGGGGAGACGGAGAACCAGGGCCTCCAGGTTGCCCAGGTCCTGGATTCTTTCCAGGCTTACCACTTCTTCCCGGATCAGGAGATTCCTGTATTCCCGGGACCAGCGCCTGGCTTCCACCTGGGAGCCGCCGAAGAAGGGCTCGGGAAATCCCCCGAGGCGAAGCAATTGTTGGAAATCCTTCGAACTCCGAATCTCCAGCTCCGCGACGGAGAGGGGGTGAAGACGGAGCAGGTGGTATCTTCCCTGGAGGGAATCGCCGGAATACCTGTAGAAATCGAGCCGGGCGGAACCCGTAACCAGGATCTTCTGGCCCGGCGGTCTTCCGTCGAAGGCGCCCTTGAGGAAATTCCGCCAGGCCCGGTACTTGTGAATTTCGTCGAAGAACCAGAAGGGGGCCGGGGGAAGCTTTCCCTTCAGGATTCGGGCCCGGTGCTCGGGGATGTCCCAGTTGAGGTAGCCCGCCCGCGCCCTGGGAAGGGAAAGGCCGAGGGTCGTCTTTCCCACCTGCCTCGCCCCGGCGAGAAAGACCATCTTTCTTTTGAGGTCCTTCTCGACCTGGGGAAGAAGGTAGCGCCGGAAGATCTTCATGCTCCAAGTCTACGGCCATTTTTTCCTGGTGTCAAAAGTTGCCGCGGCTATTCTTGACACCGGGTGAAAATTGCCGTCGGGCCGGTCAAGGCACGGAAGAGGGAACCCCGCCGCCGGGGCGAGGGAATTGGTGCCGCCTTCGGGCTCCCGGGGACTCACAGGAGAGGCCGGCTCCCTTCTTGTCCCCACCTGGGCCGGTCCCTATCCTTTGCGGGCCTTGGCCCGGGGAGGGGGGT
>CAYQBW010000304.1:0-4488 GCA_964415725.1 uncultured Planctomycetia bacterium | reverse complement strand
GGACTCTCTCCTGGCACGCCAGGGGCCCGGGAGCGGCCCGGCCCTTTCCTCCTTCCACCCTCCTTCCCCTCTTCTTTTTCCCCCTCCTTTTCTTGGGGGCCGCTCCCGGGCCCCTGGCGTGCCAGGAGAGAGTCCAGGGCGGACCGGGGGGGGAGGCCCGCCAGGGATTCGCCGCTTTGTTCGCCCGGGCCCTCCGGGCCCTTCCGCCCCAGAGGGTGGTGACTTCCAAGTGCGATTGCGGAGTAAAGGAAACTTCCGGGGCTTCTTTGAAGGAGGCCCTCCGCCTGCTCAGGCTGGCCTGGCGATGCCCCGGGGCGGCCTCCAAGGCCCTGGACCTTCTGGCCCGGGGCCTGGCGGACCTGGCGAAGGAGAAGAAGGCCCTTCTCCGGGAGGGAAGGGGGTTGCGGACAGGGCTGGTTCCTCCCCGGTTCCGCGTCCTCCTGGGACGGATCCAGTGTGCGGCCCGGATCGTCCAGTGGGAGCTGGAAGAAAGGGCTCGGCGGGAGGGACGGCCCCGCCCCCCCGAGTCGCCCTTGACCCGGTATGTCTCCCGGATCCTGGACCTGGTCCACCTCTCGCCCGAGGCGGGCGCCCTGGTTTCGCGGCTTCTGTCCGAGCGGGGTGTTCCTCCGGAGAAGCGTAAATTCTACTTGAGGGGCGTCCACCTTCCCCTCCTGGAGGAAGGGGGAACGGTCCGCGGGGGCCTTCCCGCCCGGCCCTGGGTCGCAAGGGTCTTCCAGGCCCTTCGCCTGAGGGCCCGGGCCAACCAGGCTTTCCTGGAAGGAAGGAGGAGGGGGCCGGGGAAGAGAAAAAAAAGGGAAAAGGAGGCGCCAAAAGAGGAGGCGGAAAGGAACCTTCCCGCCGACTGGCGGGAACTCGAGAAGAGATGGACCCGGGCGGGGCGTCTTTCACGGCGGGAGGCCTTCCGGGAGAGGGAGAAGATGATCACCGCTCTTCTGGCCGAGGGGGAGGACATCGAGACGGCCCTCCGGGGGGCGGATCTCTTCTACCGCACCTACCCGGGATTCTGTTCCCTTGACTTGCGGGGGTGGGCCAACCTGGCCTGGAAGAAGGGCGCCGTGAAAGCCCTTCTTCCCTGGATCCGGGAGCGCTGGATGGAGCCGGCCTACCGGGCGGCCGTCTCCGACGCCCTCCGGGGCCTCTGGATCGGCGGGGGGCTGGTCTTCAGGAAGGACAGGATCCTGGTGGAGAAGTTCATGGTGGAGGCGTGGAGAGAGAAGGCCCTGCCCCTTTCTTTCAGGGCCCGGGTCCTTCCCAGGATCGCCCGGGCGGTCACCCTTCCCCCGGACGAAATCCGAGATATTCTCCTTGGAGCATACACCCTTTGGGAGAAAACAAAGAACACCGCCCTCCGGGAGGCTCTCCTCCCATCCATCCGGGCGTTCCTGGAACGGGCCGGAAAAGATCCGGGCTCCCCCTTCGACCCGGCTCCCCTCGAAAGAGCGCTTCAGCGGATCCGCAGGGCCGGAGAACATCCATAGACGCCGCGGAGAGGAACCCGGCCCCTTTGAAAAGGGCACAGTTTCTCGACTTGGACCCCTTTTGAAAGGGGCGCCGGTTCCAGGGCCGGGTGAAAACCGGGCCGGTTTCCCGGGTGGGTTTTGACCTGGCCTGGGCCGCGACCTATGTTCGGTCTTCTTTGGGATGGGAAAGAGGGCGCGGGAGACACCAGTGAGGGCGGCGGACCTTTCCGATTTCATCTTGAGAGAGTGGCTGCTCTTCTCCGGCTTTTTGGGGGTTGCGGCCACCTCTCTCTACCTGGGGAGGCTCCCCTCCTTCCCGGCCTCCCAGCTCCAGGTGCTCGCCCTCTTGTGGATTCTTTTCGTGGTCATCCAGGGGCTTCGGGCCGGCGGCGCCGTCTCCTGGTTCGCCCGGGTCCTGGAGGGAGGAAGGCTTCTTTCTCTCAAGCTGGTCCTGGGAACCTTTTTCCTCTCGGCCCTGGTGACCAACGACGTCGCCCTGGTCCTGATCGTTCCCTTGACCCTCTCGCTGAATATTGAGAAAAAAGATATCCTCGTGGTCCTGGAGGCCCTCGCCGCCAACGCCGGTTCGGCCCTGACTCCTTTCGGCAATCCCCAGAACCTTCTGATCTACTGGTATTACCGCCTGGATCCGGGATCCTTCATGGCGGCCATCCTCCCTTTCTCGGGGGCCTTTCTGGTCCTCCTTGCCGCGGGGGCCCTTGCCGTGAAGACCGGGAAGAGGAAGGGGGAACCGGGTCCTTTCCCCGCCGTCGAGCGGTCGGCGTGGCTCTATGGAATCCTGCTCGTCTGGGTGGACCTGGTCATCCTCCGGGTCCTTCCCTTCGCCGCCGCCGCGCCGGTCCTTCTCTACCCTCTCCTGGCCGACAGGAGGGCCTTCAGGGTGGACTACCTGCTTCTCGCGACCTTTTTCTTCTTTTTCGGGGCGGCCGACAACCTGAGGTTCCTTCTTGCATCCGAACTGGCCCACAGAAGCCACGTTTTCCTGCTTTCCTCCCTCACGAGCCAGGTGATGAGCAACGTCCCCTCGGCCTTGCTCTTCTCCAGGTTCACCCTTCACTGGAAAGCCCTCCTCTGGGGCGTCAACGTGGGGGGATTCGGAAGCCTCATGGCCTCTTTCGCGAACTTGATCGCCTACCGGTTCTACCTGGCCCGGGAAGGCCGGGAGAAGGGTTCCTGGTTCACCCTGATGTTCGTGGGGCTGGGGTACGCGATGTTCTTCGCCGGCATGGGGCTCTACTGGGCCGTGGGCTGGTTCCGGTAACCCGGATTACCCCCAGGTGATGAGGCCCGGGATGAGGCGCGAGCCCAGCTGGGGGTTGCTGGGGAGGACCCGGACGGCGTACCCGTGGGCCCCCGAGATGGAGCAAGGGATCCGGCCCTCGTAGAGATAGGTCCCGTCCTCCTTTTCCGCCACCGGGGTCATGGGGATCCGGTTTCCCACCTTGATGGTGTTCTCGGCGTCCACCGGCCCGTAGTAGATTTCCACGCTCACGTCCTCGGGGTCCAGCTCTCCCAGGCGGACCCGGGCCTTCACATCCAGGGAGGAACCGATGGAGAGCTGGGAGGAAGGGGCGTGGGTCTCCACCTTTTCGACCTTCACCTCCTTCCAGTGGGTCTCCACCTTGGTCTTCCAGGAGCCGAGGTCACGGATCCTGGCCTCGTCGGAGGAGAACTCCTTCCAGAGGCGGGTTCCCAGGAAGTAGAAACGCTCGGCGTATTGGGAGACCATCCGGCCCGTCTCGAAGAAGGGTACGATCGAGGCAAGGGAGGCCTTCATTCGGGCGATCCAGCCCCTGGGGAGGCCGTCCCGGTCCCTCTCGTAGAAGGTGGGGACCACTTCCTGTTCGAGCAGGTCGTAGATGGCCCGGGACTCCACCTCGTCCTGGTAGACCGGGTCGTCGTAGGTCTCGCCCCTCCCGATGGCCCAGCCCAGGTCGGGCCTGTAGCCCTCGCACCACCAGCCGTCCAGGACGCTCATGTTGAGTCCCCCGTTGGCGGCCACTTTCATCCCGCTCGTGCCCGAGGCCTCCAGGGGGCGCCTGGGGTTGTTGAGCCAGAGGTCCACACCCTGGACCAGGTAGCGGGCCACGTTGGCGTCGTAGTCCTCCAAAAAGACCACGTGGGTCCGGAGCCCCGCCTCCCTGGCCACCTGGACGATCTGCTTGATGTAGTTCTTTCCCGTGTCGTTCTTGGGATGGGCCTTTCCGGCGAAGACGAGCTGAACGGGCCTCTCCGGGTCGGTCAGGATCTTTCGGATCCGGTCCAGGTCCCGGAAGATCAGGCTTCCCCGCTTGTAGTCGGCGAACCGGCGGGCGAACCCGATGGTGAGGGCGAAGGGGTCCAGGACCTCCTCGGCCTTGCGCACCTCGGCGGAGGGAACGCCCCTCTTCTTGAGCTGGGCCGCAAGGCGGGCCCGCACGAAGGTGACGAGCCTTTCCCGGGCCCTCTCGTGGGTCCTCCAGAGTTCCGCGTCGGGAATGCGCTTTACCCGCATGAAGGTGGAAGGGTTGAAGGGGGGGAGGAACCAGTCCGGGCCCAGGTAGGTGGTGAGAAGGGCGCTCATCTCCTTGCCGATCCAGGTCGAGGCGTGGATCCCGTTGGTGATCGACGTGATGGGCACCTCGTTTTCCGGAAGGCCGGGCCAGATTTCCTTCCACATTTCCCGGGAGACGGCCCCGTGGAGTTTGCTCACCCCGTTGCGGTGCTCGGCGAAGCGCAGGGCCAGGACGGTCATGCAGAAATTCTCTCCCTGGTCGCCGGGACGCACCCTCCCCAGGCGCAGGAATTCTTCCCAGCTGATTCCGAGCTTGGCCGTGTATTCCTTGAAATAGGGCTCCAGGAGGTGGGGCGGGAAGACGTCGTTCCCGGCGGGAACGGGGGTGTGGGTGGTGAAGACGTTCCCCAGGGCAACCGCCTCCTTGGCCTCCTGGACGGAGAGCTTCTTCTCCTCCCCGAGGTTCCGCGGCCTCTCAAGGGCCAGGCC
>CAYQBW010000303.1:0-4499 GCA_964415725.1 uncultured Planctomycetia bacterium | reverse complement strand
CGGCCCGGGGGCGCCGGGGGAAGGCGCGGGCCCTGCTTTCTTCCCGGGCCTTCGCGCGGGTCCGGTCGGGCCTGGCGGCGGAGTTGGAGAAGCGGCGGAAGGCAGCCCTGGCCTGGATCATGGATCCATCCTCCTTCAAGAAGGGTTACGGAATCCGGGAAATGCTGGACCGGGTGGGACGGGTCCGGGAACTCTGGGATTCCCCCGAGGGATACTTCAAGGAGAAGTTGAAGGCCCTGGAGCCGCTCCTGGAGCGGGCGGGGGAGGTGTCGCGTTACGCCGGACCGGCGGGGGTGAAGAACCTGGCCGGGCTGGAGGAGGAGCTTCTGGGGGAGATCCGGAAGGCCGCGGCCCTGGAGGAGATGGGGATCGGCAAGGCCCAGGCCCGGTGGAACCGGGAGGTGGAGGCCTGGAACGGGAAGGAGGCGCCCACCTCGGCGGACACCGAGGAGATGCTGGTGATGCGCCTCACCAACCGTTACCGGGTCATGATGGGAATGCGGGCCCTGGAGGTGGACGAGCGCGTGGTGCGTGCGGCCCGGAAGCACAGCGTGGAGATGGCGGAGATTGGATACTTCTCCCATACGTCGCCTGTGAAGTCCCACGCCGACTTCGCCGCCAGGATGCGGCAGGAGGGATATTCAGGGCCCTTGGCGGAGAACATCGCGGTCGCCGGCGACGGAAAGCGGGCCTTCAGGGCCTGGTTTCTTTCGGCGGGCCACCACAGGAACATGCTGTTGAAAAAGGCCACGGCCATCGGGGTGGGGCGTGCCCGGGGGAAGGACGGAATGTTCCGGTGGACCATGAACCTGGGAGCGGGAGACAGCCTGAGGGGCCGGCCCATCAAGGACCCTGCCCTTCTCTATTTGCGAAAGAAAAGGAAGATTCCCCGGGGCGACGCCAAGGCCCACCTGGCCCTGGCAAAGTGGTGTCTTTCGAAGAAATTGATCGAGGAGATGTGCGACCAGTGCCGGGCCGCCTTGAGGATCGACCCTTCCCTGGAGGAGGCCCGCCGCCTCCTGGCCCGGCGTTTCGACCTGAAAAGGTAGGATGTATATCCAAGACGACCGTCGGGCCGGCGTTTCACGCCGTCCCTCGGGCGTCCCCTACGCCGGATGTAGGGGCCGCCGGAGCCAGGGTTGCCGGAGGCGACCCTGGCGAACGTCGGCCCGCGGAGGATCCGGGGATGGGAAATCACCCTGGCGCCTGGGGAAATCGCGGGACGACCGTCGGGCCGGCGTTTCACGCCGTCCCTCGGGCGTCCCCTACGCCGGATGTAGGGGCCGCCGGAGCCAGGGTTGCCGGAGGCGACCCTGGCGAACGTCGGCCCGCGGAGGATCCGGGGATGGGAAATCACCCTGGCGCCTGGGGAAATCGCGGGACGACCGTCGGGCCGGCGTTTCACGCCGTCCCTCGGGCGTCCCCTACACCGGATGTTGGCGCGGGCCCGATGATCCAAACCGTTTCTTCCGCCAGGGCGCGGGCGAAACGCCCGCCTTCGGCCTGGAGCTTGTCCCACTCGTCGCGGGTGTATACCAGGATGGAGGCGGGGACGGGGAGTTTTTCCAAGGGCCAGCGGCGGGCTCTCTCGATGAAAGGATCGTCCTCCTTTTCCACGATCGCCACCAGGTCCAGGTCGCTTCCGGGCCCCCAATCCCCGCGGGCGTAAGAGCCGAAGAACCCGAATCCCAGGATGCCGGGTTTTTCCTTTTTGTGCTCCTGGATCCAGCGGCGGAGGGCCCGGACCACGGTTTCCTTGTCAGGCCATCTGAGAACGGACGAATGCAAGGATCTCACGGGCATACCGGATGGCCTCTTCGCTTTGCAGTTTGCCGTAATGGACGAAAGGCGGGCCCTCGGGATGGCCGTTGGCGTAGCGGGTGGGAACGTAATAGCCGTCCAGGACCCTGCCCTTGTCCACCATCTCCTCTTCGATATCGAAAGGAAGTTCCTCCAGGAGACGGGCGACGGAGTGTCCCCAGGCTTCTTGATGAAGGTGGAGGTGCAAGGCCTTTACAGCCTTTTCCGCTCCTTGTTGGGCCGCGAAGCAGGCCCACTCGTGGCGGCCCGCCTTCCGGGAGTCCCGGGCCTGCTCCAGGTCCCTCTCGGCCTGGGCGAACCAGTCTTTCGCTCGGTTGGGCATGGCACCAGGATACTCTGGAACCCTGGAGTCCGCATCCATCCCGGTGAAAGGAAGAATCTTACATTCCCCTAGCTTTCTGTTGCTTGGACCGGGAGCGGAACGACCTTGTGATAGGCTCCCATCTTTCGGACCTACCCTTTCCAGGAGAACCAACGCCATGGGCGCGCGTCCTCTTCTACCAGGCTTCCTCTGGCTCCCCGTCCTTCTCCTTTCTCTTCCCTGCCCGGGGCAGACCCCTCGTCCCGCCACGGGCTGGCCCACGTACCGCCACGACATCGCCCGCACGGGGGCCTCGGCCGCCACGGTCCGCCCCCCCCTGGCTCTCCGCTGGGTCTTCCGCCCCGGCCACAGGCCCAGGCCGGCCTGGCCCATGCCGGCAGAGGAGCCGCCCCGGATGCACGAGGACAACGCCTTCCACGTGGTGGCCGTCCAGGGGCTCGCCTTCTTCGGCTCGTCCGTGGATGACACGGTCTATGCCGTGGAGGCCGCCTCGGGGAAGCTGCGGTGGCGCTTCCGGACGGACGGGCCCGTCCGCTACGCCCCGACCTGGAGCGCCGGGAGGCTCTATTTCGGTTCCGACGACGGGTTCGTCTACTGCCTGGAGGCAGGGAGCGGGCGGCTTCTCTGGAAAACCCGCCTGGGGCCCCGCTCGGAGAAGGTCATCGGCAACGGCCGGGTCATCTCCATGTGGCCGGTGCGGACCTCGGTGCTCGTGGACCGTGGCCAGGTGCTTTGCGCCGCCGGTGTTTTCCCATTCGAAGGGATCTACATCTGCGCCCTGGACCCGGTGAAAGGGACTTTTCTCTGGAAGAACGACACCATCGGCGACCGGGCCCACGATCTCTCCTTCGGGGGGATTTCGCCCACGGGATACCTGGTGGCCTCCAAGGAAACTCTCTTCGTCCCCTCGGGGAGGGCCATGCCCGCCGCCTTCGACAGGAAGACGGGAAAATTCCTCTACTACGCGTCCCCCAAGGGCCGGCGCGGGGGGACCTGGGCCTTGCTGGACAAGGACACCCTGATCGCCGGGGTGGCCGACGTGGGGAACCTGGAGAAGGACGCCTACGACGCGCGGACCGGGAGGTTCGAGGGCCCCGCCTTCGCCTGGTTCCAGGGGAGGGACATGGTGGTCACGGCCCGGTCCTCCTACATTCTGACCCCGAAGGGGGTGTATGCGCTGGATCGCAGAGCCTACGCCAAGGCCGCCGTGGAGGCCAGGGCAGCCGAGGCCGAGAGAGGCCGGCTTAGGGGTCGGCTCGCGGCCCTCCGGCGCAGGCGCGGGGCTCTCCGTGGCGCGGCGCGCAGGAAGGTGGAGGCCCGTATCCGCAGACTCTCGGCGGAGATCCGCAAGCTCAGCGCCCGGATCGTCGAGGCGAGATCCAGGTCCACCCGCTGGTCCCACCCGGGCCGGGGTCTCCTCTGCCTGGCCCTGGCGGGACGCTATCTCTATTGCGGAGGTGATGGTTTCATCTGCGCCCTGGACGGCCGGACGGGCAAGGAGGTCTGGAGGAGCAAGACCGAGGGAAGGATCGCAAGCGTCACCGCCGCGGAAGGCCGGATTTTCGCCGCAAGCGATGCCGGGCCCGTCTTCTGCTTCGGACCTCCGGGCCGGAAGTCTCCCGTGGTCTTCGGCCCGGGAGCAAGGGAGTGGACTTCGGCCGGCAAGGAAGGCCGTCCGGCGGCCGAAGCGGAAGAGATTCTGAAGATTGCGGGGATCCGCAAGGGATACTGCCTTCTCCCGGACTGCCGGGACGGACGCCTGGCCGTGGCCCTGGCCCGCCGCTCGGACCTCACCATCCTGGGCCTGATGAAGGACCGGGGGAGCCTCGCGGCGGCCAGGGATTTCGTCCAGGAGGCTGGATTTGCGGGGGACCGGGTGGCCCTGGAGCCCTGGAGATTGAAGGACCTGCCCCGCTGGTCCGCCAACCTGGTGGTCTGCGGGGACCCAGGGAGGAATTCCTCGGACCGGGAGCTTCTCCGGGTGCTCAGGCCTTACGGCGGGGTTCTATTGATCCGGAGAACCGGGAAAGAGGGATGGGACAAGTTCGTCCGGCCCCCCCTGAAAGGCGCCGGGACCTGGACCCAGCTCTACGCGAACCCGGCCAACACGGCCTGTTCGGGGGATCGGCTCCTGAAGGGCCCCTTCGGACTCCAGTGGTTCGGGGAGCCCGGCCCCAGGGGCCTGGTGGACCGGCACGCCCGCTCCACCAGCCCGGTGGTCATGGACGGTCGTTTCTTCCAGGAGGGGGGGGAGTTGATCCAGGCCTCCGACGCCTTCAACGCGTCCTTCCTCTGGAGGCGGGGTATTCCCGGGGCTGTTCGGGTCCGGGCGGTTGTTTACGGGGGAAACATGGCC
>CAYQBW010000302.1:0-4504 GCA_964415725.1 uncultured Planctomycetia bacterium | reverse complement strand
GGCGTGGAAAGCGTAACTTTCCGAGAAGAGGGGGCGTCCTCCCTGGTGATATCCGGGAAGCCAGAGGCTGTAGCCCGTGCGGAAGGGAGACCCGAAAGCCTCTGCCTGCCAGCCCAGGAGGAGAAGGAGGGGCAGGGCCGCCCCTGCGGAGAAGAGCAGGGCCCGGGAGAGGCCTTTCTTCTTCCAGGGCTCCAGGGCGAGCAGTGGGGCCGGGAGGAGGACCGCCAGGGGGTAGCGGATCCAGGCCCCGAACCCGGCGAGAAAACCGGCCAGCAGGATCCGGGCCCGGCCCGGTCTCTCCCCCGTGGAAAGGAGAAAGACCCCGAGAAGGAGGAGAGCGGCGGGGACCTCGGAGACCATCTGGTTGCGAAAGGCCGCAAGGCAGAGGCCGGCCTCCAGGGCGAGGAGGGCGGCCAGGCCTCCCAGGGAGCCCGCCCGGCGCAGGCCGCCCAGGAAGACGCCCAGGCCGAGCAGGAAGGCCAGGAGCTGGACGGCCCCGGTCCCCGAGGCCCGGCCTTTTCCGGAGAGGAGATACCAGGGGGCCAGCACCAGGGATGTCCCGGGCGGGAACTTGGGTGGAAGGGCCCGGCCGTTGACGAAGACCTTGTATCCTTCGCCCCGGGCGAGGTTTTCCGCCCCGATGGAGTAGAAGAGGGCGTCGGGCCTGCCGTAGTCGGGGATCCGATCCGGCGGAATATCCAGCCTGAGGTGGGCCGAGAGCAGGATCGCCCCCGCCAGGACCGCCGCCAGGGCGGGGGGGATCCGGCCCCGGACCGCGGGCGCCCTCCTCATGGCCTCCCGGTCAATACCCGGTCACGGTGAAACTTCCCCGGAGCTCGATGTCCGCCGAGGAGGCGCCCACCATCACCCGGAACTCCCCGGGCTCCACCTTGAGCCTGCCGGCCCTCGTGTAGAAGGCCAGGTCCGCCGGCTGGAGGTGGAAGACCACTTCCTTCTCCTCCCCGGGTTTCAGGGTGATCCGCTTGAAGCGCTTGAGTTCCTTCAAGGGCTGGGAGAGGGAGGCCACTACGTCTCTCAGGTAGAGCTGGACCACTTCGTCTCCCTCGCGTTTCCCCGTGTTCTTCACCTTGAAGGCCACCTTTACGGTCTGCCCCATGGCGGGCTTCTTCGGCTCGATCACCAGGGAGGAATAGCGGAACGTGGTGTAACTCAGTCCGTACCCGAAGGGGAACCTGGGGGAACCGGACTGGTCCACGTAGCCGTAGCCTCTTCCTGTGGGTTTGAAGTTGTAGTAGAGGGGGCACTGGCCCACGCTCCTCGGGAAGGTGATGGGAAGGCGGCCGGCCGGGTTGTAGTCCCCGAAGAGGACCTCCGCCAGGGCGATGCCGCCCTTCTCGCCCGGATACCAGGCGTCCACCACGGCGTCCACCTTTTCGAGCCACTTCTCCATGGTCACGGCGCTTCCCGCGTAGAGGACGACGATCACGGGTTTTTTCAGGGCGGCGACGGCCTGGATGAGCTTTTCCTGGTCTCCCGGGAGATCCAGCCTGGAGCGGTCCCGGCCTTCGCCCTCGTCGATGCCCGCGGCGACGATTACGGCGTCGGCCTTCCGGGCCGCGTCCAGAGCCTCCGCCAGGAGAGGATCGGGCTTGCCCAGGGGGGCCCAGCCGAACTTGACCGAGGCGAACCCGGTGTTTTCGTAATACTCGATCTTGATCTTGTAGGTCTTTCCCTTCTTGAAGTGGACGGTGACGTAGTCGGTGGTGGCGGCCCGGTCGCTCCAGGAATCCACAAGAAGCTTGCCGTCGAGCCAGAACCTGATTCCGTCGTCGCTGGTGAGCGAAAGCTTCCAGTCCCCCTCGCCCGGGGAGAGGAGATAGCCGGTCCACCGGATGGAGAAATCGTCCGTCCCAAGGGGCTTGCCGGGGGCCTTCTGATCGAAATCGAAGTCGATCACCCGGTCGAGGCGCTGGAAGGCGGGCTTTCCCGCCGGTTTCTTGCCCTTGAAGTATTCGCCCAAAAGGCCCTTGGCCCCGGCGGGGCCGCCGGCGGGGCGGAGGTAGTCCGCCGGCACGGTGGGGAGGGCCGGGTTTTCCCCGCCGCATCCCTTGGCGTAGTAGACCTTGGTCTTAGGCGGAAGGATGTCCTTGATCCCCTCCAGGAGGGAGACGGCGTCCTGGGGGGAGCGGCTGTAGTTTCCAAGCCTTCCCTTGGCGGCGACCGGCCCGAGGACCGCGATGGAAGAAAGGGTTTTCGGCAGGGGGAGGGTCCCCTTGCGGTTCTTGAGAAGGGTGATGGCCTTCCTGCCCGCCTCCAGGGCAAGGGCCTGGTGGGCCGGGCAGTCCGTGAGCCAGGCCACGGCCTTCAGGTCCGCGAAGGGGTTGTCGAAGATCCCCATCTCGAACTTGGCTCTCAGCACCCGGGAGACGGCCAGGTCCAGGGTGTCTCCCGGGAGGATCCCCTTGCGGGCCGCCTCCAGGAGAGGCTTTCCGAAATACTTCACGTCGGGAAGCTCCACGTCCAGTCCTCCCTCCACGGCCTGGACGGCCGCCTCCAGGCGGGTGGCGGCGGTGTGGTGCTTTTCCATGATCCCCGCCACGGAGCTGTAGTCCGAGACCACGTAGCCCCGGAACCCGATTTCGTTTCGGAGGATCTCGGTCAGGAGCCAGTGGTTCGCCGAGCAGGGCCTGCCGTCGAGGGAATTGTAGGCGGCCATGATGGAGAGGGCGCCGCCTTCGCGGATGCAGGCCCGGAAACCGGGGAAGTAGATTTCGTGGAGGAGGAGGGAGGAGAAGTGGACGGCGTTGGAATCCCTTCCTCCGTCACCGATGTTGGCGACGAAGTGCTTGGGGGTGGTGATGACCCCGGACTTCCCCACGCCCCGGCAGTAGGCCGCGCCCATCCGGGAGGTGAGGTAGGGGTCCTCGCCGTAGGTCTCCTGGGTCCTTCCCCAGCGGACGTCCCGGGCGATGTTGACCACGGGCGAGAGGACCTGGCGGACCCCCCGGGCCCGGGCCTCCTTGCCGATGACGGTCCCGATCTTTTCCATCAGAACGGGGTCGAAGGTGGCGGCAAGCCCGATGGCCTGGGGAAAGGACGTGGAGCCCCGGGCCAGGAGCCCGTGGAGGGATTCGTTGTGGTTGACGGGCGGGACGCCCAGGCGGGAACGCTGGAGGAAGAGTTCCAGGATCTTGTTGACCTTGCGGGCTCCTTCCAGGGGGGGGAGGTGGTTGATCCGGATCCTGGTGACGCCGGACCCTTCCGGGCCGGGCACGTCCTTCTCGGAGTTGATCCACTTGCACCTGAGCTGGGCGACCTTCTCTTCCAGGGTCATCCTCCCCAGAAGGTCCCTGACCCGGACCTCCACGGGCGCCTTGGGGTCCTGGTAGGGGAAGCGCGGGGCCTTCTTTTGGGCCGCGGCGGGAAAGACGAGAAGGAAGGCTCCGAGGAGGGAGGCGAATCCTTGGCTTTGCATGTCCGATTCTCCGTGCTGGTTTCGCGGGGATGGTCCCGGCCGTCCCGGGGAAAGAACGAGGATAGCTTCCTACCTGGCCTTTTTGAACCCGGAGGATCCGGGACCGCCGGAAAGGACGAAGAGATGCCTCCGCGCCCAGGGATTCCGCCAGGGTTTACGGGCCCGGAAGAGATCGGGCAGGGCCTCGGCGCAGGCGGCCAGGGAGGCCACCCGGGAAAGGGTGGAGTGGGCGTCCGCGAAGAAGGCGGGCCGGTCGGCGCGGAGATGGTCCATGAGGCCCCGGGCGGCCAGGGCCATGGCCTTGCGGATATCCCTTTTCCTGTAATCCCGGCGCGCGTAGAGGCGTCCCAGGATCCACAAGGCGTCCATGTCGCCGTAGCCGAAGCCTCCCCCGAAGGAGCCCGAGGGCTCCTGGAGGGCAAGGACGGAGTCGATCACCCTCTCCGGGTATGGGATCGGGCGGTCCAGGGCGGCGTAAACAACCCAGACGTGGAAGGCCCCTCCCAGGGACTCCAGGCGGGTCCGCGCGGGGACCCCTTTCCGCCAGAATCCGGTCTCGGGGTCGGCCTGGGCGTCGAGCCAGCCGAAGAAGGCCTTCCTCCACGCGCGGGGCGTCCCGGGGGAACAGGCGATGGGAAGACCCGCTCCCCAGATGTCGTGGGAAGCCCCCCAGGGCCGTTCCCAATGGATCCCCTCGAGCCAGGCGGGGACCCGGGCCGGGTCCATGTATTTCTCCAGGAAGGGCGGAAACGGGGGAGGCGGGGCGCCGAGCATGTGAAGGGCCCCGGTGACGTGGCAGAAGGCGTGGGAGGCGCAGTGGCCCGTTCGCTGGCGGTAGGTTCCGTCCGGGTTTTGCCGGGACCGGAGAAAGGCGATCCACTCCTTCCTTTGCCTTCCGGTGATCTCCAGGTCGTTGCAGATCCACCGGATCCAGGCCAGGTCGGCCGACGCGTAGAGGCGCGGCTTTCCTCCGGGGCGCATGGCGTAGGCGCCGTAGGGCGCGCCCTTCACCTCGAGGGTCGCATACCATCTCCGGATTTCCTCCCGGAGCGCGTCCAGGTCGTAGGG
>CAYQBW010000301.1:0-4512 GCA_964415725.1 uncultured Planctomycetia bacterium | reverse complement strand
AGGGCCAGAAGGGCGTCCAGGGGGCTCAGTCTTTCCACGTCGAGTTTCTTGAGTTTTTCCAGGGCCGGGTCGGGGGGAAGCTCGAAGAGGAAGGCCTGCCTTGGGCCCTTGCGCGGGGCCTCCACGGCCTTTCGCACCCTCTCGGCCCCCTCTTCCAGGTCTTCCAGGATCTCCCGCGCCCTCTCGATCACCCGGTCCGGAACGCCCGCCAGGCGGGCCACGTGGATCCCGTAGGACTTGTCCGTGCCTCCCTCCAGGATCCGGTGGAGGAAGACCACCTGGTCTCCCCATTCCCGGACGGCCACGTGGTGGTTCAGAAGCCCCGGCAGGTGCCGGGCCAGGCCGGTGAGCTGGTGGAAATGGGTGGCGAAGAGCGCCCGGGCCCGGATCCGGTCGTGCAGGTCCTCGCAGACGGCCCAGGCCAGCGCCAGTCCGTCGTGGGTGGAGGTGCCCCTGCCCACTTCGTCCAGGATCACCAGGGAGGATTCGGTGGCGTTGTTGAGAATGTTGGCGGTCTCGAGCATTTCCACCATGAAGGTGGAATTCCCGGCGGCGATGTCGTCCGCCGCCCCCACCCGGGTGAAAATCCGGTCCACCACGCCGATCCGGGCCTCCTCGGCGGGGACGAAGGACCCGGTCTGGGCCAGGAGGACGATCAACGCGACCTGGCGGATATAGGTGGACTTGCCCGCCATGTTCGGTCCGGTGATGAGGGAGATCCTGCGGGCCGGGGGATCCAGGTCCGTGTCGTTGGGGACGAAGGACTCCCCGGGGAGGGTGGTCTCCAGGACGGGGTGGCGGCCCCCGCGGATGAAGAGCGCCCGGGAGCCGTCCACCTGCGGCCGGCAGTAGTTCCGGGTCCGGGCGAGTTCGGCCAGGGCGGAGAGGACGTCCAGGAGGGCCACCGCCCGGGCGGCGGCCAGAATCCTGGGAAGGGCTCCGGCAAGTTCCTCCCTCAGGGCCAGGAACATGTTGTATTCCATCTCCCTGGCCATCTCCTCGCTCTTCAGCACGCGGGTCTCGTATTCCTTGAGTTCCGGGGTGATATACCTTTCAGCGTTCTTGAGGGTCTGCTTCCGGATGTAGGAGGCCGGAACCGATCCCGCGTTGGCCCGGCTCACCTCGATGTAGTAGCCGAAGACCTTGTTGAACCCCACCTTGAGGCCCTGGATGCCCGTCCTCTCGATCTCGCGGGCCTGGAACCGGGCCATCCAGTCCTTGCCTTCCTTTCCGATGGCCCTCAACTCGTCCAGCTCGGGGTCGAAACCCTTCCGGATGAGTCCTCCCTCCCGGAGCTGGAGGGGCGGGTCGTCCACCAGGCAGGAGGTGATCCTCTCCACTACGTCTTCCAGAAGGTCCATGCCCTCCAGGGTGCGGGACAAGAGATCGGCGTAGGGAATTCCTATCGCTTCTTTCAGGGGAGGGAGTTTCTTCAAGGCTCCCGCCAGGGAGACCAGGTCCCGGGCGTTGGCCCGTCCCGTGGAGATCTTGGCGCCGATCCGCTCCAGGTCGGCCATGCCCTTGAGGATCTCCCGGACTTCCCGCCGCTCCCGGCCCCGCTCCACGAAGTACGCCACTCCCTCCTGCCTTTCCAGGATCCGGGAGGGATCGGTCAGGGGGGCCAGGATCCATTCCCGGAGAAGGCGTCCTCCCATGGGGGTCAAGGTCTGGTCCACCACGGAGAGAAGGGATCCCTTGGTGGAGCCCTCCCGCATGGTGCGGGTCAATTCCAGGCTGACCCGGGTGGCCCGGTCCAGGAGCATGAGGCCCGCCTCCTGGAAGGGCTCCACCCTCGTAATGTGGGGCAGGCCGGTCTTCTGGGTCTCCTGGAGGTAGTCCACAAGGGCTCCCGCGGCGCCCACGGCCAAGGGGCTCCCCTCCAGCCCGAACCCGGCCAGGCTGGAGACCTTGAAAAAAGAGGTCAAGGTCTGGAACCCCGATTCCGGGGTGAAAGCCCAGGCCCGCCAGGGAGTGCGGGCAGTTTCCAGGTTTTCCAGGATTCTGGAGATCTCCCCCTCCCGGAGGTGGCCTTTTTCTTTTTCTTCCTCTCCGGGAGGGGACTCGGGGAAGAGGACCTCGGCAGGCTCGATCCGCGAGAGTTCGTCCGCCAGGTTCCGCCGGGGGATTTCATGGACCAGGAAGCGGCCCGTGGAGAGGTCCAGCCAGGCCAGGCCCACTCTCTCCCGGCCCGGGGCGAGGGCGGCCACGAAGTTGGGGGCCTTGCTCTCCAGGGCCTCTTCCTCGGTGAGGGTCCCGGGGGTGATGATCCGGACCACCTTGCGCTGGACCAGGCCCTTGGCCTCGCGGGGATCCTGGACCTGCTCGCACACCGCCACCCGGTGGCCTTCCTTGAGGAGGCGGAAGATGTAGGAGTGGGCGCTCCGGACGGGCACGCCCGCCATGGGGACGGCATTTTCCCCCTTGGTCCGGCTCGTGAGGGCGATCCCAAGCACCCGGGCGGCGAGCTTGGCGTCTTCGTAGAACATCTCGTAGAAGTCGCCCATCCGGAAGAAGAGGACGGCGTCCGGGTTCTGGGCCTTGGCCTCCCGGTATTGGGCCATGACCGGCGTGAGGTCGGGCTTTTTTTCCTTATCGCTCAACAAGGTTCGTTTCAGGTCTTGGAGATGGGTGGGACCGGGGAGTCTACGACGGAGGAGCTTTTTCCGCCACGACCACCCCTGCCCCCCGGCGGGGACCGAAGAAAAAGGGAGCCGGCGGGTAACCAACCTCTTTCAGGAAACTTATTACATGTGTCCGAAACGCGACGCTTTCCCGGGTAATCCCAGGACCCGGAGGGTTCCCGGGAAGGGATTGGAAACGAGTGATGAAACTCCACACGGAACTCCTCCAGCTTCGAACGCTCCTGATCGAGGAGCTTTCTTCCCAGGGCTGCCTCCCCTGGCGGGACCTGGAGTCCGTGGAGGCCGACCTCTCGGGGGGGGAGCTGGTGGTCCGGTTCTACCGGGAGAGCTTCGGGTTCTTTCCCGTCTTGCGCCGTTTCGCCCGGGCCCACGGCCTGGAGCTGGCTTCCTGGGACCCGGAGGAAAAACGTTGCTCCCTGGTCGTTCGGGAGGGGCTTTGTCGTGGATCCGCGCCAGGTCCCAGGGTCCCCCCCATGGATTTCCTGGAGGGCGCGGGTTTTCCCGAACTGAAGGTCCGTTATGCCGCCGCCGTCCGGGAGGTTTTCCGGACCCGGCGCGCCCCGGCTGCCTGCTTTTCCGCCGCCAGGATCGCCTGGGCCATGGAGAGACCCTCCTACGCGGCCCTCTGGTTGGGGAAGCTGGACCGGGAGGCGTTGGAGCCGGGAGAGAAAGTCCGGCTTTGCCTTTGGGAGGCCTTCCTCGTCCATTTGCGGGAGGCCATGTCCGGGGAAGGCTCTTTCGCCTACACCAGGCTTCGTTACGGCAAGGTCCTGGCCATGGACCCGGGGAACTTCTTCGCCCTCTTCAACCTGGGCCTGGTCTCCCGGGCGGAGGGGCGCAAGGAGGAGGCCGCCCGCTTCCTGCGAAAAGCCCTGGCCGCCCGGCCCTGGGACAGGGAGACGGCCAGGCTCCTTGGGGAAATCAGGGGCGACCTGGATTGACCTCGGAAAATCCGGAGTCCCGGAAACATCCCGGGCCGACGTTCCCCTGCGCCGCTCCCGCGGCGCAGGCTCCGGCGGCCCCTACATCCTCTCGATGGAACGTAGGGGACGCCCGGGGGACGGCGCGAAGCGCCGGCCCGGCGGTCGTCTCGCGATGGGCCCCCCCTTCGGAATTTTCCAGAGCGGGATGTTTTCTGATTCCCGTAACCTCCCGGGCCGACGTTCGGCGCCGAAGACGGCGCCTCCGGCGGCCCCTACAGCGGCCCCTGCGTGGGGGGGAAATGCTTCTCCCGGCGGCCCCGGAAGCATTCCTCCAGGAGTTCCTTCCAGGGGAGCTTTTCCTCTTCCTCCAGGGCGGTTTCGCTCTTCCCGCGGATCACCGGCCGGGAGGGGGTGAATACGGTACAACAGTCCGGAAAGGGCCGGGCCGAGATGTCGAAGGTTCCTATCCGCCGGGCCAGGTCCACTGTCTCCTGCTTGTCGAAGGTGACCAGGGGGCGGAGAACGGGAATGTCCACGGCCTGGTCGATGACGGCCAGGTTCTCCAGGGTCTGGCTGGCCACCTGGCCCAGGCTCTCTCCCGTCACGATGGCCAGGCCGCCCGTCTCCAGGGCCAGCCTCCGGGCGATCCTGTGCATCATCCTCCGGAAAAGGACGGTGTGGTAGCGGGGCGAACAGGATTCCTTGACCGCCTCCTGGACGGCCGTGAAGGGGAAGACGTGGAGGCGCAACCCTCCGCCCCAGGAGCCCAGGACCGCCGCCAGGTCTTCCACCTTCTGGAGACTCTCCCTGCTGGTATACGGGTAGGAATCGAAGTGGGCCGCCTCCAGGGGCATCCCCCTCTTCATGGCCAGCCACCCCGCCACGGGGGAATCGATCCCCCCCGACAGGAGGAGCACTCCCCCGGCCTGGGTTCCCACCGGGAGGCC
>CAYQBW010000300.1:0-4528 GCA_964415725.1 uncultured Planctomycetia bacterium | reverse complement strand
GGGTGGGGCAGGGAGGGCCAGTTCCCCTTCTTGGGCTTGAAGACCGTGGTGAGACTCGAGGCGGAGGGAAATCTCGGGATCGGGGTGGCCGGGTAGAGGGCCAGGTTGGCCATCCGGACGGTCCACGAGGCCGACGGCTTGCGCGTCATGGTCTTCGCGACGCCTCCGTCCGGCCTGTAATCGATCTCTTTCAGAACCGCCGCCGCCCCGAGCCCGGTGAGGAGGCTCCGGGAGACCACGTGGGTGAGCCGGACGCGGCTGTATCCGAAAGGCATGATTCCCGCGCCGTTCCCCTCCGAGGAGGCCCGCCAGGAAGGAATCACCCGGAAGGACTGGGCCGGAAGGGCGGAGAACAGGGCCAAAGACGCGAAAACGAGAAACCTCGGCGATTTCATGGCATGCATCCTTTCTTCCCCTCTCACGGCAGGAACCCGATATGCTTGGTGGGGCTTCCCGGGGGAAGGACCTTGGAGCTCACCCCGTCGAGCCACTTGTCGATGATCTCCGCCAGGACCCGCCGGAAGTCGGTGGTATACATCATGTTCGCCTTGTTGTAAGGCGGACTCAGCTTGGAGAGGTCCGGGTAGGCCCCGTAGAGCCCGCCCTTGACGGAAGGACCGAAGACGAAGTTGGCCGTGGCGGCGCCGTGGTCCGTTCCGGCGTTTCCGTTCTCCCCCACACGGCGGGAGAATTCGCTCCACTCGAAGAGGATGGTCTTCTTGGCCGCCGCCGGGTTCTGCTTCTTCAGATCGTCGAAGAAGGCCTTGATCACCGGGCCCACCCGCGAAAGGAGGGTGTTGAGCCGGGTCGCCTCGGCGGAGTGGGTGTCGAACCCCCCCATGAAGAAGTAGTATACGTGGGTCTTGAGGCCGTAAATGATATAGCGCGCCATGAGCTGGAATGCGCGGTTCAGTGGATTTCCCGCCGGATAGGGCACGGCGGGCTTGTAGGCCTTACCTGTGGATTGGAGCAAGGCGGCGGCGTCGAAGGCCTCCACTTCCGAGGAAGCCGTGAAGACCAGGGAAGGATCCGCCCCCGTCCTGGAGAGCGCCGCGTGGGCCCGGATCTTCCGGAGCTCCAGCTTGGAGTCCAGGGCGGTCCTCGGGTCGGTGCGGAACTGGAAGTTGGCGATGTTCCCCACCACGGGCACGGGATGGCCCGTGAAGACGGCGCTCATGGCGCGCTGGATGTCCAGGGCGGGGAGGCCGAAACCGCTGGGGTAGAGGTCCAGGTAGCGGGCCAGCCAGCCCTTGTTCACGTTGAGGATGGTCGGGTCCGCCGCATACCAGTATTTCATGGCCTGGAAGTGGGAATAGTTGGGCTTGGGATACCCCACCCCCTGGATCACGGCCATCTCGCCCGCGTCGAACATGGTCTTGAAATCCTTCAAGGCCGGGTGGAGGTAGAGGTCGGAAGTGGAAGAGAGCTTGATCGCCTGGTTCGTCGGAATGGCCAGGGTGGGCCGGGCCGCCTTGTAGACCGAGTGGCCCATGGGCCCGAGCGTATTCAGGATGTCGCACCCCCCCATCCACTGGAAGACGATCAGGATCTTGTCGCCGGGCTTGTCCAGGCCCCCCGAAAGCCCCCTGAGGCCCAGGGGAAGGAAGAGGCCCGCCGAAAGGCTCCCGGAGAGAAAATCGCGCCGCGTGGTCTTCATGGGTCTCCTCCTATTTCATCTGGTATTCCGGGAGGGCGGCCACCAGGTGGACCAGGCCGCTCACTTTTTGTTTCACGTGCGTGGCGTTGTTGATGTCGAACTTCCGGGGCCCCGAGTCGATCCGGTTCATGTAGTCGATGAGGCTCGTCCGGATCGCCGGGGGGACCTTCCCGTCCACCATGCGGAGGAGGTAGTGGTCCACGATCTCCACCTCGTTCTTCAGGCCCTTTCTCCTGATCTCCCGGAAGGGGTCGAAGGAGGCCCTCAAGTTGGTGTAGCCCCCCTGCTGGATGAGGGCCTCGGCGAAGTTGGCCCTTTCGATCAACGACTGGGAGTTGATCCAGGCCGTCCCGTCGGGGAGGCCCGAGGGGTTTTCGAAGTTGAGGAGGGGATAGCCCTGGAGAACGACCCTGTAGCCCATGCCGGTATACGAAAGCCGCGCGTGGAGGAAGCGGGAGAGGCCCACGCAGAAATCCAGGGGGTCCTTCACCAGCGTGCGGTAGGCCCTGGGCGAGAAGAAGGCCTTGGAGCGCAGGATGAGGCCCATGAGCGACCGGAGGTTGTAGCCGTCCTTGCGGAAAAGATCGGCCAGGTAGTCCACCAGGGGCTTGTCCGGGTCGAGGTAGACGAAATACTCCCAGATCTTGCGGACCATGAATTTCGCCGTGGCCGGGTGGCCGAGAATGATGTCGAGCAGGTCGTCCAGGTCCTTTGCCCCGTTGGGGTATGGGTTGTAGATGGTCTTTCCCAGGAAAGTCTTCTTGCTGTAGTCGTGGTAACGGGTGGAAGGATTGAAGTAGTACTGGTTCCTGGGTCTCAGGGTGTGGCCCGTCAGCGCCCGGGAAGCGGCCTTCACGTCGTTTTCGGTGTATCCGCTCCCCACGCCCATGGTGTAGAGTTCCAGGAGTTCCCGGCCGTAGTTCTCGTTGGGCTTCTTCGCCCGGCTCAGCCAATTGTCGAGCCAGACCAGCATGGCCGGGTCCTTGGTGACGGCCAGGAGGATCTCCTTGAAAGAGGAAAGCGCCAGGGCCCTGAGCGTCGCCGCGTGGGTCCCCATGGGCTCGGGGTAGGCCGGGGACTTGAGTCCCACCGAAAAATGGTCCAGCCAGAAGGCGGTCATCTTCTCCTGGAGAGGGTAGGGCGTGTGGGCCTGGGTGTAGAGAAGCATGGCCCTCTGTCCCGCCAGGGTCCCCAGGTTGAGGACCTCGCCCGTGGGAAGGACGTGGGTCCCGTGGGTGGGAACCGGGTGGGGCGGGGTGGTGAGAAGAGCGTCCACCGTGCGGTCCGGGCCGAGGGCCAGGACGAACTCCACCTCTTCCGGGGTGGGCCCGAAGCCGGCGCGCCGGAGCAGGTGGGCCGCCTTCTCCAGGTTCCAGGGATCCTGGGGAGTGGGTCTCCAGGGGGCCAATTCCTCGGGGGGACCGGTCTGAACGACCTTTCCGGGGGAAGTGGGACGAACCGGGACGCCCCGTGAAGGCGGATGGAAGTCGGGCATGGGGTCCTCCTTCGGGAAAAAGGAAGTGGTCGCGGAAATGGAACTTTTCCAGGTTAGTCGAAAAGAGACCGGTTTCGAGCCCCTTCCTGCACCGGGCCTGTAACAAAAAGGGGGTTCCCTCACTCCCGGGGGAAAAGGAGAGAGGCCCTGCCCGAACCGGAGACAGGATCGGCCCGGATCGAGACGGGCCTGCCGAAAAAATCGACACCTTTTCCGACCCCAAGGAAAACCAGGGGGTAGACTCCCCCGCGACCGACTCCGGGAAAGGGGAGGTGTCCATGAGGGGATATTTCGAGATCGCCGCGGCGGTCCTGGGCTTTGCGGCCCCGCTCTCGGCGCAGACGGCGCCGAGCTTCAACCAGAACGGCCTGGCCTGCCACAACACCACCATCCAGGCCGTGCCCGTCGAGTTCCCAGGGTTCCGGGCCAAGACGGGAAACGCCCCGGGCGATTGCGCCTGGAAGGTCTACGAGGGGGATTCCCTCCTGGTTCCCGCGGGAAAGCTCCTTCTCTCGGGCTTCGAGACCTGCGTGGAAGACATGGACGCCCGCACCCCCCTGGACCACCCGGACATCCACGTCTACAGGGCCGCCCGGGACGCCAAGGGGCGCCTGGTTCCCGACTTCCAGCACCTCCTGGTCAAGTACCAGCTCGGCCGGATCGCTTTGCCCAAGTCCACGGCGGGGAACTCCTCCGGGTTCTGGCGGATCAACTGGAGCCTGGGCCAACCCGCTTCCCTCCCCGTCTCGGACGCCCTCCACGACAGGCCCTTCGCGGTCTGCCTCATGGCCACACCCGGCGAAAGCTACGCCTCCGCCGACGGCACCCGCCTTTGCCTCACGGCCTCGGAAAACTACGCCCAGGCGCCCCAGGGCTCCTTCAGCGGCTTCCACCTGGCCTCCTCTGGAAGGACGGCCCTTTTCGACGGAACGGAAAAGACCCTCGACCCGGCCAGCCCTTACAAGGCCGGCGAGATCTGGGTGGAGCCGGCCTTCGTAGAGCCCATCCTGGCCCCCTGGTGCACCTCGGCGGTGAAAGGCTCCTCCTCGGTCCAGGACCTGGGGGTCGGCTCGGTGTGGACCGACCTGGCCTCCTCGGGAGGTTCGCTGGGCTGGCGGCTCGAATCCTGGCAGGACGCGGCGGGAGGGGCCCGGCATTGGGCCTTCCTCCTCCTCAACCTCCAGGGCCGGCCCGGAACCTACTTCGGTCTCCCCGGGAGCCAGGCGGGCCTTCTGGTGAATCCCGCCGACCCGGCCCTGACCCTGCTGGTCTCCCCCCTGGGATGCTTCGGGCCCTTCCGGCAGGACAAGCCCGCCGGCTTTCCCCCCGATTTCTGGGACGGCGTCTACGACACGGGCCCCATCACCCTCGGGCCC
>CAYQBW010000299.1:0-4531 GCA_964415725.1 uncultured Planctomycetia bacterium | reverse complement strand
CCCTTACGAAGCCAAGTGGAAGCGAAGCAACCCGGCCTATTCCCTCATGGGAATCTGCTTCGGCGGGGAATGTCTCTACGAAAGCCGTTTCGGCGGAGGAAAGGAGGGGGACGCCTCCTGGATGGCCTGCTGGCGGGCCGACGGAAGCTTCGGGATCTTTGACCACGCCACCAGGGGACCCCGCCCGGCCCGCAAGAGCCCGGTCCGCCGGGGGATCCGCCTCGAACCCGGCGATCGGGCCCTCCTGGAGATCCAGGTCTCGGGGGGCGACCCGGTTTCCGCCCTGGTGACGGCGCGCCTTTCGGCCGGGGGGAAGAGTTGGCAGGTCTCCATTCCCGGCGTGAACCGGGAGAAACCCACCGACGGCTATTTCGGCCTCCTTGCGAGAGGGCCCCTGGATTTCAAGGTGGACCGGGTCCTTTTGAAGCCGGGAGCGAACCGCCCGAGACCGGTGGCGCTCAACGAACTTCACGTCTGCTACGCCCTGGGGGACACCCTCCGTAAAGAGAAAGGGGCGTGGAAATGCAGGTTCGTGGCGATCTTCCGCAACGACGGAAAGATCGCCCAGGTGCGGGTGGCCGACAGCCCCTCGCCCAAAGGGGGCTGGGGCCGGGTCCCCCCGGCAGGGACGGCCCCCATCGTCCACAACGACTTCCGCCTCTTCACTTCCTCCATCGAGGTCACTCTCCCGGGAGACCCCTCGCAAAAGACCTTCTACTACACCGTCTGGAAGGACGGCCGGGACGTGACGGCCGATCCCCGGAAGGGGTTTCTAGGGAGGAAGACCTACGTTGGACGCCTGCCCAGGCTGGCCCCTCCCTACAAGATCTGCGGCCTGGGAGGCCACGCCATCCACGGCGGCGGCCCCAACCTCCCCAGGGCGGGACGCTTCCAGAAGAACTGGGTCCACGACCAGCCGACTCCGGAGGCCTACAAGTATTTCGAGGATTACCGTTTCCAGGTCATCGACTGGGAGGACGACGTCTGGTACCTGGAACTTCTCTTCCCCCCTCCCAGCACGGACGACGCCTACAAGGTCATCACCCTCACCATCGCCGGGCCCACCACCAGGTGGCAGATGATGCGCCACTGGAACGTGATCCACCCCGGCGACCACGACTACGGCATGGACGACGTCAAGGGCCCGGAACAGATGGCCGTCCGGGAGAGGAGCGACCTGGGCCAGGACCCGGAATACATGCGGCGGAACTTCAAGATCGTCCGGCACCTGGTTTCCGGGGACGAGCATCCCTCGGGAACGGAGAACCCCAAGGACTGGCGGGCCTGGCGCATGCCGGGAGGTGATTTCACCCTGGTCCTCGCCGACGCCCGTCTCTGGCGGGACTCCCAGTACCTGGATCTCTGGGTGGAGGAGGGATGGCCTTCCAGGAACGGGACCTACGGCCGGACCAATCCCATCCGCGACCTGCTGGGGGAGGAGCAGTTCGCCTGGCTCTCCGAGCTGATCCACACCGATCCCGCCCCATTGATCTGCGTCACGGGAATCAACGCCCTCCACACTCTCTGGGCGGGCTTCAAGAAGGATCCCAAAACGGGTCTCCGGTTTTACGAGCGGGACCGCGTCGCCGCCGATTACGCCGGCTGGGTCAAGGCCGGGGCGGACCGGGTTCTTCGCCTTTTCGGAAGCCGCCCCGGCGTTGTCAGCGTCTACGGAGACATCCACCTGGGCAGCATCGTGGAAAACGAGAAGAACCGCCTCTACGAATGTTCCTTCGGCCCCATCGGCCGGAGCGGCGCCCGTCCCTTGAAACGCGGTTTCGGGCCGGAGATGACGGACTACGACGGCCGCAAGGTCCGGGTCCGCGCCCTCTACCACGATCGTTACGGATCCCCGGATCTAAAACCCAGGGAGGGACCCAAGCCCTGGAACTTCCTGGAGATGACCTTCGACCCCAGGGGAGAGGACCCCTCCTTCTCCCTGAAGATCCGGAACCTGGTGGATCCCCCCTCGGCGAAACCGAGAGGAGGAGGCTTCGTCACCGAGAAGGCATCCCGGACGGGCAGGCCCCCGGTCTCCTTGCTTCCTCCCCTCGAGACCCTTCCCCGGGCCCGGGCGCGCCTGGCGACCCTGGAGGGAAAGCCCCTTTGCGGGACCCGGACCGACAGCCGGGGCCGGCTCAAGCTCCGGGCCGTGCCCGACGTTCCCCCCGGGACCGCCCTGGTGCTCACCGCCTGGAACGGCGAGAAGGCGGAAAGCCGGGTGATCCGGACCCTTCCCCTGCGCTGACTGGCTTTTTCCCCGATCCCTGCTAGACTCTTCCGCTTCCCGAGGAAGAAGGAGCTCCATCGAGGTGGAAGATCGCATTCATGACGCCAGAAACGCCTGAGAAGAAAAGACCGAGACGAAGAAAGAAAAAGGCCTCCCCCGGGAAACGGGGAGACGAGCCCGCCCGCGCCGGGAAGGAGGAGGGGAAGGCTTCTGAGAAGGCCCCGGAGGGCGGAGAATTCCGCTTTTCTTCCCTGCCCGGACCCCTGGCTAAGAACGTGGCCCGGATGGGCTGGAAAGAGCCCATGCCCGTCCAGGCCCAGGCCATCCCCCCCCTCCTGGAGGGCAGGGACGTGGTGGTCCAGTCCCGGACCGGCTCGGGGAAGACCGGCGCCTTCGGGATTCCCCTGGTCCTGAACGTGGACCCCTCGCGGGATGAAGTGCAGGGCCTGGTCCTCGTGCCCACCCGGGAGCTGGCGGAACAGGTCCACGATGTCATCAAGGACCTGTCCGCCGGGATGGGGGTGCGCACGGCGGCTGTTTACGGCGGCGTGGGTTACGGGCCGCAGATCGAGGCCTTCGAAAAGAAGGTCCATATCGTCGTGGCCACCCCGGGCAGGCTCATCGACCACCTCCAATCCAGGCGCCTCTCCCTCCAGGGAGTGAAGCTCCTGGTCCTGGACGAGGCGGACGAGATGCTCTCCATGGGGTTCTTTCCCTCCATGGTCCGCATTCTCCGCTACCTCCCGGAAAAGAGGCAGACCGCCCTCTTCTCCGCCACCATCCCCAGAAGCGTGCGCGCCCTGGTGCGGCGGTTCACGAGGGACCCGGTGGAGCTGTTCCTCAGCTCAGACATCATGCACGTGGAGGAGGTGGAGCACGTCTACTACGTGGTGGACGCCATGGAGAAGGACCGGACCCTCCTGAAGCTCATCGAGATGGACAATCCCCCCTCGGCGCTCATCTTCTGCAACACCAAGCGGGAGACCGAATACCTGGGAGCCTTTCTCCAGAACTTCGGATACGACGGGGATTACATCTCGGGGGACCTGAGCCAGAAGGAGCGGGACCGGGTCATGAAGGCCCTGAGGGAGGGGAAGCTCCGGTTCCTGGTGGCCACCGACGTGGCGGCACGGGGAATCGATATCTCGGACCTGGAATACGTGGTCCTCTACAGCCTTCCCCAGGCCCACGAGAACTACATCCACCGGGCGGGCCGGACGGGAAGGGCCGGAGGAGGCGGAGTGGCGGTGAGCCTGGTGTCCCCCTTCGAGGAATTGGAACTCCAGAAGCGGGCCCGCCAATTCGGGCTCAAGCTGGTTCGCAAGGAGCCCCCAACCGACGAGGACGTCCAGCGAAAGGTGGCCGAGCGGGTGCGGGTCATGCTGGAGGAAAGGTTCCGGGAGCTCACCCGGCTGGACAAGGAGAGGATCGCCCGCTTCCTCCCCCTCACGGACGAGATGGCCCGCCTCGAGGAGAGCCGGGGCGTGATGGCCATGCTTTTGGACCGTTTCTACCGCGAGACCCTTCGGGGCCCCCTCCTCCCCCCGGAAGAAAAGGTCCCGGTGGAGGAGAAGGAGAAGGTTCCCAAGCGGCCCAAGGGCGGAAGGTCCCGAACCGGCGGGAGGGAATCCTCCCGGGGCGGCGGGCGCCGGGGCGGAAGGTCCTCCCGGGGAAACTCCTCCGGGAAGGGGCGCTAGGCCCCTTGCCGGAAAGGTTGTGAAGCCTCCGCCGGAACGGGTCCGTTCGGAAATCCGGACTCGTGACGTCGGGGGGCCAGTTCCTATTTCCCCTTGCGGGCCGCTTCTCCTTGCGCCTCGTATTTTCCCTTTTTCGTTTTTCTGTTCCCGGCCCGCTCCGGCGGCGGCCCCGCCGACTTCACGGCCTCCAGGGACCCGGTGACGAACCGCTTGACGCCTTGGACCAGGTCCAGGAGTTCGAGGTGGAGATCCACCAGGATCTTCGCCGGCGTGATTTTGCGCGGGACCAGGTAACATTCCCCCGCCCTGGGCCAGGGGGCCAGGCCCGGGCGGTCCTGGTACCTGAGCCGGTTGACGGCCACCCGGTGATCGATCCATTCCCCCAGCCCCTTCCGGGCCGGAATCCAGGCCTCCAGGGTGATCCAGGGCCAGGCGCCCGTGCCGGCCGGCCTGGTGGTAAGCCGCAGCTTCTTCTGGATTCCCTCCTTGGCGGCGGGCCAGGTGAAGACCGCCCAGGGGAGGCGGCACTCCCGCCCTCCCGGTTCCACGTGAAGGGTCCCTCCCCCGGAATCCCCTCCGGGAGGCAGGGCGTCCGGTTCCGAGG
>CAYQBW010000298.1:0-4532 GCA_964415725.1 uncultured Planctomycetia bacterium | reverse complement strand
CTTCGAGTCCTGACCCGTCCCCCTTGGCCCGTTCAGAAGCTCCAGCCCACGCTCAGGATGTAGGTCGTGTCCGAGCGCCGCTGGCCCCTGGCGGGAGTGCTGTCCCAGTCCCAGAGGACCTGGAACTGGAGGAACATGCTCTTGGTCAAGGAGGCGGTCATCCGGCCGTCGTAGTGGACCAGCATGTCGCTGAACTTCTCCGTGCTGGGATACCACTCCACCACGTGGTTGTAGCCGATGTCGGAAGTGAGCCTCCAGTCCAGGTGGCTCGCCGCCCGCAAAGTCACGTGGTCGTCGCCGTTCTCGTGGCGGAACTTCTCGTAGAAATAACCCAGGCCGAGCTCGCCGTTGAGCTTGAAATCCGGTTTTTCATAAAACTGGTAACCGCCGCCGGCGCCGATGGTGTACCGCAGGTTGAGGTCGGCGGCCTTGCTTCCCTCGGCCCTGGTGTTGGCGTTGAGATACCACCTCTTGCTCACGAAGTAATCGTACTTGACGCCCGCGTAGGTCCGCCTTTCGGTGATGCTCTTCTTCTTGGTGGACTGGTCCTTCTGCTCCGTGTAGAGCCAGCCGGCGCCGAAGGTGAACCGGTCGATGGCGCTGCGCCGCACGGCGTCCATGGTGGCGGAGACGGAGGAGTTGTTGGCGTTCCCCGCCGTCTTGGTGGCGCCCAGGTTGACATTGCCCGTCCACTTCACCGGCGGGACGGGGGGAGGATTGATCTGGGTGACCAGGGACAGGGGGACGGCCGGCAGGCCCAAGGCCCCTCCTTCGACGCGGAGAGTGTCCTTTTCACCGGGGGAGACCTTGCGCTTGACCACGGTGCCGTCCTTGAGGACCAGCTCCAGGGGAGCGGAGGACTTCAGGGCTTTTACCTTGGCCCATTCCAGGGTCACGTTGCCGGCGGCATCGGTCTTGACCACCAGTTTGCCGCCCTTCAAGTTGAGGATCTTGCCCGTGATCCGGTCGCCGTTTTTGAGAAGCACCGTATCGGGCTCCTGGGCAGGAAGGGCCAGGCAAACCATGGAGAGTGCCAAGGGAAGGAACAGGGGGCGCATACATACTCCTCCATAAAAAGAAAGAACCTGAAAACATGACAAAAAAGCCGACATTTCCCCCGCTTCCGGTGAAAGGCGTCCCGGAAAGGGAAAAGCCGGGGATCTTAGGCGGCTTTCATGCCGATGCAATAACTTTTTCCGCTTGTCCCGGCGAGAGCGTGAAGAAACCGGGCTAGAAATCGACCTGGAACCGCATCAGGAAGAGCTGGGCCCAGCCGTTGGGCCTGTCCCCTCCCGCCAGGCGGGCGAAGACATAGTTCCACATGAGCCTGGTGTTGGGGTTGAGATACCAATTGAGGCCCACGGTCCAGTCCTGGAGGACCCCGCCTTTCACGTGGCCGCTCTCCAGGTCGAGCCTGGACCAGCGCAGGGCCGCCTCCCAGGCCCCGGACCCACCTTTGGGGGAAAAGGGGATTTCAGGCCGGACCCGGCCCATGACACATTTCCCGGGCCGGAAAGGCCGGTGTTCCCCCGTGAGGAACCAGCTCGCCTGGGCGTAGGCGCCCCAGAAATGGGGGTCGCCCCCCGCCCGGGAATCGACCCAGGAGTGGATGGTCTCGGCCTGGAGGGAAAAAGGCCCCCAGACCCCGGCGCTCTCCAGGGAGAGAAGGCGCGCCGAATCGGCGTCGTCCAGGTATCCCGTGTTGGCGAGATAGGGCGCCAGGTGCCCCTCCGGGTGGGCCCTGTAGCGCAGATCCTTGCCCCCGCCCCGGTCCGGGTCCCGTGCAGGGTCTCTCAGGCTTCCCGCCAGGCCGAGGAAGATGTAATGGTCCTCTCCCTCCTTCCAGGGGAGACCGCCGAACCTTCCGGTCAGGTTGTACTTGGCCTCCCCCTTGGTGCGGTGCAGGCCGTCGCTCTCCCGGAAGATCCCGGCGCCCCAGGTGAGACGGCCCCGCCAGGCCGTATTCCGGACCAGGAATCCCACGTTCTTGTCGGGAGTCAGAGCCTCCTCGGGCAAAGACCGTTCGATGAAGGTCAGGTAATTGGAGCTGGTCCTCTCCTCCAGGCCGAAGGGCTCCTTGAGATATCCCGCCAGGAAGGTGCCGGCGTAGGGGATCCCCTTCATGCCGATGAACAATCGCTTGGTCTTCGTCTCTCCTCCGGCGAAATCGTAGACGGCCTTGTAGACCACGTTCCTGTAAATGGTCCCCGCCGCCTGGAGCCGGGCCCGGCGGAACTCGCTTCCGTCCTCCAGGTCGAACCCTCCCCTTTTCAGGCTGGATTCCTCGGACATCCAGGCCGAGTCCCAATGGATCCGGCCCCCCAGGTGGAGCCGGAAGCTCTTGTCCACCGATTCGAAACGAAGGCCCTCTTTCCAGAAGACCCGGAGGGGAACCTGGAAGGAAAGAGCCTGGGGAGAAGAGCCTTCCCGGCCCTTTGCCCGGCCCTTCTCCGCTTTCTCCTGGGCGGCGCCCCGGGGAGGGAGAAGAAAGGGAACAACAAGAAGAACAAGAAACGAAATCCTGGAGAAAGACTTGGGCCGGGCCGACACTCTTTTGCCTCCTCGTTTCAGCCGTCCGTCCGGAAGCGCTTTCCCCCGCTGGCGAGGAAGGCGCGGACTTCCTGGTAGGGACGGTGGAGGTTTCTAACACTCCCGTGGGAGCGGATCCAGGTCTCTGCATACCAGAACCGGAAAGGAGGACGCTGGGCGCGGAGAATCTCGACCTCCAGCCTCTCCAGGGGCGCCGCGGCGGACCGGCACAACTCCCAGGCCTTGGCCCGGTCCGGCTCGCTCATGGCCCGAACCAGCAAAACGGCCGCCTGGGTGGGGCGGTAATCGAAGAGCATCCCCAGCATGGCGTTCTCGAAGAAGAACTGTTTCTCCAAGAGCCGCATCTTCGCCAGGGCCTCCCGGGCCCTTACCAACGCTTTCTCGTAACCGGCCCTTCGCTCCAGAAGGGTCGGGAGAGTCGCCGGCATGGCCGGGGCGAAAGGCAGGCCGGCGAACTTTTTTACCAGCGAGGAAAGGGCGCCGTGGACCTTGGAGGATCCGTAGTGGAGCTTGTCCGGCCGGTCCAGGAGCCTGTAGTAGTTCCTGTAGACCGACTCCGCCGCAGGGGCGGCCTTCTCCCCGAAGTATTCCCGGCACCACCAGGAGAGGTAGCGTCCCGCGGCGTCCGGTTTTTCGAAGGCCTTCTTCGCGTCCCAGCAGATCTCCGAGATCATCCGGGCGCCCATGACGAACTCCCTCAGCTCGGAGACGTTGAGGAGCATGAACTCCACGGCCCCTGCCTTTACGATCTTGCGGAATTCCGTTTCGATCCGGGCGGGGGTCACGATGTGGGCGCTCTGCTTGGTGTTTCTCCCCAGGAAAGCCAGGTGGTAGTAGACGCCGTTCTTCCCCGGGCCTTTCCCGGCGGGAAGGGCCCGCATCACCCCGTCCCCGTTGTCGTCCCAGACAAGGATCACCTCCGGCGGAAGGTGGATCCTCCCCTTCAGGTAGTTCCCGAGCATCTCTCCGTAGAGGGTGAAGTGGAAGAGCGGGACCTTCCCGGGGGGAAGAAGGCTCTTCACCATGTCCACCTGGGCCTGGATGACCTCCTGGAAGACCCTGTCCTTCTCCGCCCGGCTGGTACCCGGCGGAAAGCGGTAGCCCCTGTCCGCCGTTCCTCTCATCCCCACGGGCCAGATGCAGTCCAGGTCGCGGTTCTCCAGGACGCCCCCTTTCCAATACCGGAGCATCCCCTCCTTGTTCGAAAACCAGTCCCACTTCTCCCCGGCGCCTCTTTTCTTTCCCAGGTCGAAGCGCTTGAACCCCCAGGGGTTGGAGAGCAGGGTGTCGTAGTGGTGGGAGGTGAAGTAGAGGCCCCAGTCCGAGGCGGTTTTCTGCACTTCCTTGCGGCGGCGGACCCGGACGTAGGGGGCGACCATGTTCAGCCGGAGCCTCAGGGCCGTCTCGAAATACCGTTCATACCATTTCCGGGCGATTCTCCCCGTTTGCATGGGATAACGGTGAACCTCGAAGGGCCGGGGCAGGATGTCCTCGTCGTCGTGGAAAAGCCCCCTGAACCTGAAGGAGGGAGGACCCGCCTCGAAATCGACCTTCTTCAGGACCAGGGGATCGTGATGTTCCGGCTCGTATCCTGTCCACAAGTAAAGAGGATCGACGCCCAGGCGTTCGCTCAGGGTATAGGCCGCAAAGGCGGTTCCCCGGAAATCTGAGCCTGCGAGCCAGAGGTCCCTGCCGAGGGAGACGATCCTGTAGGCCTCCCACTTCCCCCGGAGCGCTTCCGGACGGACCTCCTCCGGGAGAGACCCTTTCCCCAGGGTGACCAGGTGAATCACCGCGGTGGCAGCGCCGGTGGTCCCGGCCACGATGGAGGGGCGAAACCCGCTGATCCTCTCGATGTCGCGGGCCAGGCAGAAGGCGGCCCGCCGCAGGGCCGAATGTTCTTTCCCGCCCAGGACGATCTCGCAGCCCCTCCCTCTTTCCGCCAGGACCAGGTCCCCAGGGAGAGGCTTTCCCGCCCGGAC
>CAYQBW010000297.1:0-4532 GCA_964415725.1 uncultured Planctomycetia bacterium | reverse complement strand
GTCCTGGGGGGGGACCGGGGCGGTGAGGAGGGCCCGGCCGTGGACCTGGGAAGGGAGGAGAAATACCTTCTTCTCCGTATTCCTTCCTCCATCCAGGACCTGCTGGCCCGGGAGGACCGGGGCAGGGACCTTCCCCCCAGGGAGAGGTATCCCCTGGGCTGGGCCTGGAGGATGGCCTCCAGGAAGGTCCTGGAGCACTACCTGGGGCTTGGGTGGAGCCTCTCCGGGGCGTTCCGGAGGGAGAGGGAGGAGGAGACGGAGGTCTTCCAGGTTCTCGAGAAGCCCGGGGGGCCGGTGGAAACGAGTTGAGGCGAGGAGGCGGCGATGCACCCCTTCAGCAGGGAGATCGAGATCGAGGAAGTCGAGTTGCGGCGCGTGGGAATGCGCCTGGTGCGTCCTTTCGAGACGTCCTTCGGGAGGTTCCTCGAGGAGGAGCACCTTCTCGTGGTTCTGAGGGGGGCGGGTGAGGTTGGATACGGGGAAGCGCCTTTGCACAAGGCGCCCCTCTTCTCCCACGAGGACACCGAGACGGCCTGGCACGTGCTCGGGGACATCCTGCTGCCGGGGATCGCGGGAAAACGTTTCCGCCGCGGCGAAGACGTCATGGAGGCGGGGCGGGCGCTCCGGGGCCACCAGACGGCCAAGGCCGCCCTGGGCTTCGCCTTCCACGACCTCCAGGCGCGCCTCGCCGGCGAGCCCTTGTGGAAACATTACGGCGGAAGCGACCGGAGGATCCCCGTGGGAGTGGCCCTGGGGGTGGAGCCCTCCATCCAGGCCCTCCTGGACCAGGTGGAGCGCTATGTCGAGGAGGGATACAAGCGGGTCAAGATCAAGATCCGGCCCGGGTGGGACCTGGCGCCCGTCTCGGCCGTGCGGGAGAGGTTTCGGGGGATTCAGTTCACGGTGGACGCCAACGCGGCCTACACCCTCAAGGACCTTCCTCTCTTCAAGGAACTGGATCGTTTCGACCTGGGGTATATCGAACAGCCCCTGGCCTGGGACGACCTGCTGGACCACGCCCGGCTCCAGGAGGAGATCGCCACGCCGATCTGCCTGGACGAGAGCGTGGACTCCCCCAGGGCTGCCCGGGCCGCGGCCGAGCTCAAGGCCTGCAAGGTTCTCAACCTGAAGCCCACCAGGGTCGGGGGCGTGGAGGCGACCCTGGAGATCCACGACATCTGCCGCAGGGCCGGGATCCCCATGTGGTGCGGCGGGCGGCTCGAGACGGGGATCGGCAGGCTCCACAACGTGGCCCTTGCCACGCTTCCCGGGTTTTCCCTGCCCGGCGACCTCTCGGCGAGTTCCCGGTATTACCAGGAGGACCTGGTGGATCCGCCGGTGACGGTGGAGGACGGCTGGGTGCGTCCCCCAAAGGAGCCGGGCCTGGGCCACAGGGTGAGGGAGGATCTCCTGGAGAAGGTCACCCTTGAGAGGCGCGTCTTCCGGGCCGGCGGGGAGGTGCGTTCGTGAGCGGGCCCGGCAAAGGAGCCGTGGAGGAGGCCGCCCGGTTCGAGGGGGCCCTTCTCGAACTTCTGGGCGACCTGGTGAAGGCCGGGGGATACACGGAGGACCGGGAGGAGCTGGAGAGGAAGGCGGACCTCCTGGAGGAGGAACTCTCCAGGCGGGGGCTCCGGGTGGCTCGGGAGGAGGGCGAGCTCGGCCCTCACCTGGTGGCCCGCAATGCCGCCGCCGGGGAGGGAAAGCCGACTCTTCTGGTCGGGCACTACGACACGGTGGCGCCTCCCGTTCCGGGCGGGCACAGGCTCTCCCTGGAGGGAAACCTGGTCCGGGGCCGGGCCGTGGCGGACATGAACGGCGGAATCGTCGCGATCCTGGGAGCCCTGGAACTTCTGGGAAAGGAAGGGGCCCTCGAGAAGGTTCCCCTGGAGGTGATCCTCGTCTCCGACGAGGAGCGGGGATCGGGAAGCGCCGTCCCGGTCTTGAAGAGGGAGGGAGCCCGGGCCGAGAGGGCTTTGGTCTTCGAGCCGGGCCGGGAAGAGACGGGCCTGGTCCTGGGGAGGAAGGGGCGCCGGGCCCTGGAGATCACCGTCCACGGAAGGGAGGCCCACGCGGGGATCGCCCCGGAGACGGGGATCAACGCCCTGGCCGAGGCCGCCTCCATACTCGGCCCGGCGGAAGAGAAGGCCGGGAGCCTGGAGGTGACCCTGGTGATCGGGGGGCGGACCCGTGTCTATCCCGGGGTTCCGAATACGGTTCCGGGGAAAGTGGTGATGAGCGGGGACCTGCGATACCACGAGGAGCGCGCCGCCCGGGCCATGATCGGGGAGCTGGAGCGGATGGTGAACGTGACGCCCGCCCGGATCGCCGGGGCGGGGCTTCCCCCGAACCGGGTGGAGGTCCTCTCGGGGCGGCCCGCCTGGGTGGTCAAGAGAGAAGACCGCCTGCTCTTCGAGAGGGCCCGGGAGATCGCCCGGGAGCTGGGCTTCGAGATCAAGGCCGTGTACGCCGGCGGCGGGTCCGACGCCAACCACCTGGCGGAGCTCGGGGTGCCCGTCCTGGACGGGCTGGGCCCGGTGGGGGGAAACTTCCACAGGGAGGACGAGTTCATCCTTCTTCCCACCCTGCTCCAGAGGGTGCTCCTGGCGGTGGAGCTGGTGAGACGGTCCGGCGGAGTTTCCCGGGAGGAAGGATAGATGCCCTCCCCCGGGCGCTCCCGGGAGAAGAATCCGGCCGTGAAGCACGCCGCATTCGTCCTTTTGATTTCTGCTGTCGGATTGCTCCTTCCCTCGGCGGGCCCCGGAAGGAGAACCTCTCTCCCTGGCGGCGGGCCCTACGCGGGATGGGTCCATGGCCCGGGAGCCAAGGGAATCCTTTTTCCCCTGGCGGTATGGCTCCAGAGCCCCAGGCTCGCCGGGGCCTACAAGAAGATCGGCATCAACCTCTACGTGGGGCTCTGGAAGGGGCCGACGGAGAAGCAACTGGCCGCCCTGGAGAAGGCGGGCATGCCCGTGATCTGCGCCCAGAACCGGGTGGGCCTCACCAGCCCCCACAGGGGAATCATCGTGGGTTGGCTCCAGAAGGACGAGCCCGACAACGCCCAAAGCCGGGGAAGGGGGAAGGGTTACGGTCCGCCCATCCCTCCGGCGCGGATCCAGGCCCGTTACAAGGAGATGGTCCGCCGCGACCCGACCCGGCCGGTCTACCTGGGCCTGGGCCAGGGCGTGGCCTGGGACGGCTGGGTGGGCAGGGGCGTCCGCTCCCGCCATCCCGAGGACTATCCCGAGTATATCAAGGGCGGGGATATCATCTCCTTCGACATCTATCCTGTGGCGAGCGCGCGGAAAGCCGTGGCGGGAAAACTCTGGTACGTGGCCCGCGGCGTGGAGCGCCTGGTGAAGTGGTCCAAGGGCAGGAAGATCGTCTGGAACTGCGTGGAGGCCGCCCGGATCCGCAATACCCGCCGGAAGGTCACTCCCCGGGAGCTCCGGGCCGAGGTCTGGATGTCCATCATCCACGGTTCCCGGGGGATCGTGTATTTCGTCCACCAGTTCAAGCCCAGGTTCGACGAGCACGCCCTTCTGGACGACCCGCCCCTTCTTGGGGCCGTGACCGCCCTGAACAAGCGGATCACCTCCCTCGCGCCGGTGATCCTGTCGCCTCCCTTGAAGAAAGGCCTGGAGGTGAAGGTCCTGGGCAAGGGTTTCCCTCCCGCCGTCACGGCCCGCCTATACAAAAAGAGCCTCTATCTCTTCGCCGCCGCCATGCGGAACGCGCCCGTGAAGGTCCGTTTCCACCTCCGCCTCCCGGGCCTCCCGCCCCGGGCCAAGGCGGAAGTCCTGGACGAGAATCGTTCCCTCTCCCTCAAAAAAGGCGCCTTCACCGATTCCTTCGGCGGCTACCAGGTGCACCTCTACAGAATCCATCCCTAGTATCTAAGTGCCACCGGGCGTGGTTGGTTACTTTTTTCGGCCGCGCCAATCAGTGCCCTTTTCAAATGGGGCGCCGGGTCCCAGCCGGGCCTTTGCCCGCCATCCCAGGCTTTACGTGGATTGGGGATTGAGGAGGGAAATCAGGGACGACCTTCCCATCTGGGGGACATCGGTCATGGTGGTGTAGGGGCCGCCGGAGCCTGCGTCGCCGGAGGCGACGCAGGCGAACGTCGGCCCGTTTGGTTCCGGGGACTCGGAATCATGCCCCGGTCGGCCGGAATCGAGGGACGACCGTCGGGACGTCGCTTCGCTCCGTCCCTCGGGCGTCCCCTACGGTGTCCTTTCGATTTTCCCCGTACCCTTTTCCAGCGGTGCGCCGGGTCCCAGCCTGGCCTTTGCGCGCCATCCCAGGCTTTACGTGGATTGGGGATTGAGGAGGGAAATCAGGGACGACCTTCCCATCTGGGGGACATCGGTCATGGTGGTGTAGGGGCCGCCGGAGCCTGCGTCGCCGGAGGCGACGCAGGCGAACGTCGGCCCGTTTGGTTCCGGGGACTCGGAATCATGCCCCGGTCGGCCGGAATCGAGGGACGACCGTCGGGACGTCGCTTCGCTCCGTCCCTCGGGCGTCCCCTACGGTGT
>CAYQBW010000296.1:2644-4538 GCA_964415725.1 uncultured Planctomycetia bacterium | reverse complement strand
CCTTGATGCAGCTTCCCCCGGCCCATCCCCTCTTCCATTGCACCTATACGGTGGACCATGTCCGTTACAGCCGCTGGGTCACGGACCGTCCCGAGAACCGCCCCATCCTCGAAGGGATCTACCTCGGGTGCCGGACGGCCGTCGTCTTCTCACCCTACGACCTGACCTGCGCATGGGATTCCATGCACGTCAAGGAGGGGGCCTGGTCCGTGGTGGGCTGGGACGCCTTCAAGATCGGCCTCAACATGATCACCTACTCCGTGGCGTGGATTCCCTACGGGAAGTATTGGTACAAGGCCTCCCGCACCTCCATGGAGAACGACCCCAACGCGGAGTTCGTCCTGGCCCAGCTCAAGCACGGAGGCAACTGGGACCCCTACCCGGCGGCCTTCGCCGACCTCGCCAAGGCGATCATGACACAGACCAACGTGCGCACCACCTTCAAGCGGGTGGTGGTCACCCCGGGCGACCCGGACCTGATGAACTACCCCTTCCTCTACGTGACCGGAACGGGTGAGTTCCGCTTCACCGACAACGAGAGGGCCTGCCTGAGAAACTACCTGAGGAACGGCGGGTTCCTCTTCGCCGACGCCGCCCTGGGCGACCTGGCCTTCGACAGCGCCTTCCGCCGGGAGACGGCCAGGATCGTCCCCGGGCTTCCCCTCCAGAAAATCCCCGCCGACTCCCCCATCTACGCGGCCTACTTCCCGGTCCGAAAGGTGGAACTCACCCCCAGGGCCAGGGCCACGGGACGCTTCAAGGGGCTTCCCTTCCTGGGGATCGGCTTCGACGGCTCCCTCCGGGTAGTCTACAGCCCCTTGAGCCTGGGGAGCGGCCTGGAACGGGTACCCCACCCCTTCTCTCTCGGGGTCGCCTCGGGGGACGCCGTCAAGCTTTTCATCAACGCCGTCGTCTACTCCATGAGCCATTGATCGGGACGGGGAGGAAGGAACGTCCAGGAAGAAGAACATGAGCGACGAAACCGCCACGGGAAAGACCCGGAAGGAAAAAGTCGAGGCCCTCCTGGAAAAGGTGGCCTCGGCGAGGAAGATGCTTCTCGAGGAGGTCCACAAGGTCATCGTGGGCCAGGACGACGTGATCGAGGCCCTTCTTACCGCCCTCCTCGCCCAGGGTCACTGCCTGATGGTGGGCGTCCCGGGGCTTGCCAAGACCTTGATGGTCCGCACCCTCTCCCAGGCCCTGGACCTCTCCTTCAAGCGGATCCAGTTCACCCCGGACCTGATGCCCGCCGACATCACGGGAACGGATATCCTGGAAGAGGACCCGGCCACCCGCCAGAGGACCTACAAGTTCGTGAAGGGCCCGGTCTTCACAAACATCCTCTTGGCCGACGAGATCAACCGGACCCCCCCCAAGACCCAGGCCGCCCTCCTGGAGGCCATGCAGGAATACCGGGTGACCGCCTCGGGCAAGACCTACGACCTCCCCAGGCCCTTCTTCGTCCTGGCGACCCAGAACCCCATCGAGCAGGAAGGAACCTATCCCCTCCCGGAGGCCCAGCTGGACCGCTTCATGTTCGAGGTGTGGGTGGACTACCCCAAGCGGGGCGAGGAACTGGAGATTCTCCGCTCCACTACGGGCCGCCTCCCCGAGCCCCCCCTGGTGGTCCTCGAGGCCAGGCAGGTCCTGGAACTCCAGGCCATCGTCCGGACCGTCCCCGTCTCGGACTACGTTCTCCTCTACGCCGCCGACCTGGCCCGGGCCTCCCGGCCCGTCGAGGAGAGCGCCCCGGACTTCGTCAAAAAATACGTCACCTGGGGCGCCGGGCCCCGGGCCGGCCAGTATCTCGTTCTCGGCGCCAAGGCCCGGGCCGTCCTGGACGGGAGGGTCAACGTCTCCGCCGCCGACATCAGGGCCGTGGCCCCCCTGGTCC
>CAYQBW010000296.1:0-2634 GCA_964415725.1 uncultured Planctomycetia bacterium | reverse complement strand
ATTCCGAGGGAGTCACTCCCGAAAAGGTGGTGGAGATGCTTCTCGAAGCCGTCCCCGAACCCGGGGAAAAGGACCTCAGGACCCTTTCCGGCGGAAATCGATGACGGACCGTCCCGGAAGGCTCCTCACCCCGGCCGCCCTGGCCAGGCTCGCCAACCTCCAGCTGGCGGCCAGGGAGATCGTGGAAGGCTTCCTCTCGGGGCTCCACAAGAGCCCCTACCACGGTTTCTCCATCGAGTTCGCCGAATACAGGGACTACGTCCAGGGCGACGACCTGCGCTACCTGGACTGGAAGGCCTACGGCAAGTCCGACCGCCTCTACATCAAGAAATTCCACAGCGAGACCAATACCGCCGTCCGGATCTTACTGGACCGCAGCGCCTCCATGTCCTTCGCCTCCCGGGAGCAGGTCTCCAAGTTCCGCTGGGCCCTCATGCTCTCCGCCGCCCTCTCCTTCGTGGCCTCCCGCCAGCAGGACGCTCCCGGCGTCCTGGCCTTCTCCTCGGAGGGCTCCCCCGGGCTTCCCCCCAAGGGAGGGCAGGGCCATCTCACGGACATCTTCCGCTTCCTCGAGGGAATCGAGCCCGCGGGAGAGACCACCCTGGCCTCCACCCTCCACGCCGTGGCGGAGAGCGCCCGAAGAAGGAGCATTGTGGTCCTCCTCTCGGACCTCTGGGACGATCCCGACCAGGTCCTCTCTGGACTTCGCCACCTCAGGTTCCGGGGCCACGAGGTCATCCTCTTCCACGTGCTGGACCCGGCGGAGCTCCTCTTTCCCTACACGGAACTCCTGGACTTCCAGGACCTGGAGACCTCGGAGCGCCTCCAGGTCCACGCGTTTTCGTGGCGGCGGAACTACCTGAAGGAACTCCGGGAGTTCGCCGAGAGGTTCCGGCGGGCCTGTTCCGAGGCCAGGATCGAGTATCACCTGGCCCGCACGGACCGGCCCTTCGACCTCTACCTGGCGGGCTACCTCCACAAGCGTTCCAAGGGAAGGAGGTGAGCCGAAGATGGGAGGCTTCTCCTTTCTCTTTCCCGCCTTCCTGGCCGGCCTCGCCGCCGTGGCCCTGCCCATTCTCATCCACCTGATCCACAGGAAGAGATCCAAGGTCCTTCCCTTTTCGTCCCTCCGTTTTCTCCGGCTCGTGGAAAAGCGGATCGCCCGCCGAAGAAGGCTGGAGGAATACCTGGTCCTCCTCTTCCGGGCCCTGGCCCTGGCCCTCCTGGCCCTGGGGCTCGCCTCGCCGGTCTCCCGCGCCGGCCGGGGCGGGCGGATGGCCGTGGCACGGGTCCTGGTCCTGGACGACTCCATGAGCATGACCCTTGCACCCGCCGGGGGACCGGCCCTCATGGAGAGGGCCAGGGACACGGCCCGGGCCCTTCTCTCCCCCCTCACCTCCAGGGACTCGGCCGCCCTGGTCCCCCTCCACCCGGGAGGCGCGGAGCCCCGGCTCACCCGGAACATCTCCCTTCTCCGGGAGGAACTGGACCGGCGGAAGGCCACCCTCGGGGACACCCCCCTCAACGAGGGCATCCGCCGCGGCCTGGCCCTGCTCAAGGGAGCCGCAGCGGCCGTCAAGGACCTGGTGATCCTCACCGATTGCCAGGCCCGGGCCGTAAGGGAGGTCCGGGCCTCCCGGCTTCTGAAAAAACTCCCCAAGGGAACCCGGCTCTTCCTGGCCTCCCCCAGGGAGGCGGCCTCCTCCAACCTGACCCTGGAATCCGTGCTGGTCCGCCCCCTCCCTTCCAGCGGAAGGGGCCACAGGGTGCTCGTCACCGTCTCCAACGGGTCCACCCTCCCCGCCTCCGCCACCCTCACCCTCGAGGTGGACGGCGCCGCCCGGGCCCGCAGGGACCTCCAGGTCCCTCCCGGGGGGAGCGTGGATCTCCCCTTCGATCTTCCCGACACGGGAGAGAGGAACCGGACCGGCCGGGCCCTTCTTTCGGCCGACGAACTCCCCGCCGACAACCAGCGCTGGTTCCTTCTTCCCAAGAGAACCCCCCTTCCCGTGCTGGTGATTTCCGGGTCCTCTTCCTCCATTCCGAGACTGGACCCGGCCTTCTACCTGGTCCGGGCCCTCGGACCGGGCGAGGAATCCACACTGGCCCCCGAGAGGGTCTCCCCCGCCGAGGCCGGATCCCGGGACCTCTCCTCCTTCGGCGCCCTGGTCCTGGCCGACTCGGCGCCCCTCCCGGCGGAGACGGCCCTCTCGATCCGTAAATACCTGGAAAGGGGCGGGGGAGTCCTGGCCTTCCTGGGCCCCGCCGCCGAGGAGGATACTTTTTCCCGGATCCTCCCCGGGACCGGACTGAAAGTCGGCCCCGTGGTGGGGGACGAAAAGGGCGGGAACCGGACCTACCGCCTGACCGCCCTGGACCGGAGGCACCCCGCCCTGGCCCCGCTCTTCGCGACCTCCCCGCCGGTCAAGCTCGGCCTGGCCGGGATCTACCGCTACAGGCGCCTCACCGGAATTCCCCCCGGCGCGCGGATCCTGGCCCGCTTCTCCGGGGGAGACCCGGCCCTGGCGGAGGTCCGGGCCGGCAGGGGGCGCCTGGTGATCTTCGCCTCCACGGCCAACCCGGAGTGGAACGACCTGGCCTGGCGGGTCTCCTACGTCCCCTTCCTCCATTCCC
>CAYQBW010000295.1:0-4547 GCA_964415725.1 uncultured Planctomycetia bacterium | reverse complement strand
AGGTTTCGTGGAGGGGAGAAGAACGGACAGGAAGGTGGTGGGCCTCGAGCAGGTCGTGGCCTCGGTGGAGGCCGACCTGGGCCGGGTGGATCGTTTTCTCCAGGAGAGGCTCCGGCCGGGCAAACCCGAACTCCTTCCCCTTCTGGAGCACGCGGCCCGGTTCAAGGGGAAACGGCTCCGGCCCGCCCAGGTCCTGCTGGCGGGGAAAGCCCTGGGGGGACTCACCCGGGACCACACCAAGGTGGCGGCCGTGGTGGAGCTGATCCACACGGCCACCTTGATCCACGACGACATCCTGGACGACGCCACCCTCCGCAGGAAGCTTCCCACCCTTCATACGCTCTACGGGATCGAAGCCTCCCTCCTGCTCGGGGACTACATCTACGCCGTGGCCTTCACGGTCTCCACCACCCTGGAGGACCAGACCTGCTCCCAGGTCCTTGGGGAGGTGACCCGCACGGTCTGCCAGGGGGAGATCAGCCAGGTCCTCTTCAAGGGCAAGACGGACCTCACCGAGGAGGACTACCTGGAGATCATCGGCGCCAAGACGGCCAGCCTCTACGGCGCGGCCTGCGAGCTGGGCGCCCACTACGCGGGCGCCCCCGGGGAGATCCGTGAGCGTTTCCGGAACTACGGTTACAACCTGGGCCTGGCCTTCCAGATCGTGGACGATTGCCTGGACCTGGCCGGCGACGAGGGGAAGGTTGGCAAGACCCTGGGCTCGGACGTTGCCAAGGGGAAGATGACCCTGCCCTTGATCCGGGTCTTCCAGGGAGCGGGAGAAGAGGGGCGCCGGGAGCTGGAACGCCTCTTCCGGGACGTCCCGCCCGGGGAGAGGCGCCGGGTCCTGGAAGAGCGGTTTGACTTGGACCGGGGCGTGGCCTATGCGAGAGAGAAGGCCCGCCGTTTCGCCAAGGCTGGCTTGGACGCCCTGGAGAACCTGGAGGGGGAAAATTCTTCCATGGAGGCTCTCCGGCGGATGGCAAGTTTCGTTCTCGACCGGGAGTGGTAGGGCCCCGCGGCCCAGCCCCACCGAAGAAAGGGATCCTTTACAGTGGAAGAGACCAGGACGGACCCAGGGGGCCGGGGGGAGAAGGCGGCCGGCGGCCCGCAAAAGTGGGAAGGCTGGCGGGCCTCTTTCCTGGTCGTCGTGGCCGGGATGGCCCTGGCGGAGTTCGCCGGGCTCTCGGGATTCCTGGACGGGCGGCCTCTCGGGGCGGCGGGAACCCTCCGGTTCCTGGCCGTCCTGGCGGGAACCCTGGCCTTTCTTTGGTATTCCTGGCCCAGGATCAAGCCCCTGCTCCGCTCCCTCAAGTTTGGGATCACCGTCCTGTTCTTCCTGCTCTTCGCCTCCATCCTGGGGACCCTTTTCGCCCAGAGGAGCGATTCCTCCGAGGGCGGGTTCAAGTCCACCTTCCTCCAGGCCGAGGCCGAGTTCGTCTGGAATCTCACCCATCCTTTCTTCCGCTTTTCCTCTCCTCCCAGGGAGCGGAAAGCCCTGGAGGCCTGGCTCAGGGAGAGAGGGGTGGCCCGCCCCGAGGCCGTGACGGCCGGGCTTTTGCTCGGGCCCGACCTGGAGGCCCAGGCCCGGATCTTCGGGAAACGTTCGGCCCGGGAGACCTGGAAGCGGGAGCGCTCCCGGATCGTCCAGGCCGTCCAGAGCGCGGGGACCCGGAGGGAGCTGGCCGTCCACTCCTCCTTCTACCAGGGGCTTTTCGAAATCGCGGAATCCCTTGAATTTACGACTCTCTGGAAATCGGACTGGTTCGCCGCCCTGGTGATCCTGCTTTTCCTCAGCATGGGCCTCAACCTCTTCCGGCCGGGGCGGGTCACCTGGAGGAAGCTCGGGTTCTGGGGCGCCCACGGCGGGGTGCTCCTGGCCATCCTGGGCGCGGCGATCGGAAGGCGCTTCGAGGTGCGGGGGAGTCTCCCCATGCGGGTGGGGGACGTGGCGGACCGGTTCTGGTCCAAGCGGCCCGACCCGGACCTGCCCGGCCGCTCCCGGTTCCGGGACGGCCTGGCCTTGAAGCTCGCCGCCTTCCGGGCCCTCCCTCATTACCGTCTCCAGATCGGGGTCATGCCGGGGGAGAGCCTGGAAGGCCTCCTTCCCCGGGGGATCGACGCCCGGGGTTACATGGAGAGCGTAAAGATTCACCAGGGCCGCGTGCTGGGTCTCATGAAGGACGAATCCGGGAAGCCCAGGTGGAAGATCACCCTGGAAGAATTCCTGCCCCGGGTCCGGCTCCGCCAGGTGTGGGAGCCGGCCGGCAAGGATGAAAATCCGGGGGGCGGGAGGAAAGCGATGGTCCGGCTTTCCAGGAGGGACCCGAGAACCGGCAAGGTCCTCCAGGAGGTTACTCTGGCCGCCCCGCCGGGGCGCCCCGTCCAGCGTTTCCTTCCCGGCGGAAAGAGGCTCGTCCTGGTCAGGTATTCCGGCAAGGCCGACCTGAAGGCGTGGAAACAGGGTGAAGGGCTGGGAAAGTACGGCAGGATCCGGCTCCGCGGAAGGGGCGGGAAATGGGTGGAACTTCCCCTGGAAGAGGGGGCCAGGGCCCGCGTGAAGACCCCGGAGGGGGACCTGGAGGTCCTGGTGTGGCGGGTGATGCAGGCCTTCGACCTGGAGACCTGGGGGGGGCGGAAGGGGATCTTCGGGAAGAGCCTGGAGAAGTTTCCCTCCAAGGTGGACCCCGCGCCGGACCGGGACAAGAACCGGCTCCTTCCCCCCCTCAACCCGGCGGTCGCCCTGGTGGCGAAAGGCCCCAAGGGGATCGGGGGGTTCTACGTCTTCAGCCGGGGCGGGCACCAGGAGGGGCTCAACGTCATGCCGGTTCCCGGAAAGGCGGTCTACTCCTCGCTCCAGGCCGAGGTGGAATTCGATGAAATCCGGTGTCCCGCAATGGAGAGGCTTCTCTTCCTGCTGGGGCCGGCCGGGGCCTTCGGGGCCCGGGTGGTGGGGGAAAAGGTGGTGGAGGTGAAACCCCTTGAGGCGGGGATGAGCCTGGAACTGGGCTCCCGGGAATGGAGAGTGGACAAGTTCTACCTGGACGCCCGGTCCCGCTGGGTGGTGGTGCCTCTCCCCGAAAAGGGGAGGCGTTTCATGGACGATCCGGCGGCGCTGAAATTGGCCGTGGAAGGTCCCTTGGGGCGGAAGACCTACACCCTGGTCTCCACGACGGCGTCGATGGAACAGAAAGGTACCCGTTCCCCCCTGGAGCAGGTCTCCTACGGGAAGAACCTTCTCCTGAGGCTGGTGGAAAACAGGGACATGCCCCAGGAGTGGTGGAGCCGGCTCGTGGTCTACAGGCTTTCCGTTCCCAGGGGAATGACCCGGGACGGGCTCACGGCTGCGATCCCCGTGCTGGACCAGGGCCGGTGGAAGAAATTCCTGGCGGCCCTCAAGGAGGCGGGGGCCGACGCGGCTCCCCTGGAATCGGGCGCTTTCCGGGAGAGAAAGGACAGGGCCGCCCGGGTGGAGGAACTCTCCCGGGCCCTGGACGCGGTGCTTGGACGGAAGGACGCCTCTTTCTGGCTCCCCAGGCTTCCCCGTGACTTGTTCGTTCCCCTCTCCGCCTGGGTGGAACGGGGCGGAGGGGTAGGCCTGTTCCAGTCGGACATCCGGGTGAACGACCCCCTGGTGATTCCTGTGCGGGGGATTCCCTCCATTCTCTGCGCCTACCAGGTGAACCAGAGCGACGCCCGGGCGGACCGGCCCGATTACTCGGGCTTCCAGGTGATCTGGGACCCGGGTGTGAACCTGGTCAAGCTCGGCCTGGTGCTGATCGCGCTGGGGACCTTCCTGCTCTTTCTCGCCCTTCCCATGAGGCGCGGTTTCGGCGGAAAGGAGGCGGCATGAGCGGAATGGAAAGCGGAAGCGTCACGGCTTTCCTGGTCACGGTCTCTTTCTGGCTCGCCTTGGCGACGTGCCTGGCGGCGGCTGTCGCTTCCCTTCTTGGCTTCTTGGGGAAGGGGAAGGCCCTGAAAAAGTTCTCCCTGGCTTCGCTTTTGGGAATGTGGGTTCTCCAGTTCCTTCTCGCCGGGGCCGTGGGAACCCGGTGGATCGAGGTGGGCCACCAGCCCTGGCAGACCCTCTACGAGGTCCTGCTCCTGGTCTCGGCCTTCCTGGTCTTCAGCTACCTCCTGGTCCGCTTCGCCTTGCGGGAGTTCCGGTCCACCAGGATCTCGGCGGCCATCTTCGATTTCTTCACGGCCCTCACGGCGGCCACGACGGCCCTTCTTCTTTTCATCGGCATGGGAAAGGACGACTCGGCCTCGGTGCTCCCCCCGGCCCTCAAGTCCTACTGGATGGCCCCCCACGTGGTGGCCTACACCTTCGCCTACGCAACCCTGGCCATCGCCTGCGTCGCCGTGGTCACCTGGTGGGTCGTCTCCTTCCTCCAGAAGGCCCGGGGCGGGCGGGTCTCGGAGGAGACGGCCCGGTGGCTTGGGGATTTCGACCGCTTCGCCTACGCCATCGTGGCCGTGGGATTCCCCTTTCTCACGGCGGCCCTGCTCATGGGCTCGCTGTGGGGACAGGGCGCGTGGGGGAG
>CAYQBW010000294.1:0-4547 GCA_964415725.1 uncultured Planctomycetia bacterium | reverse complement strand
CTGCCGGGCCTCCTCTACGTCCCGGCCTACCTCTCCCACACCACGGCCTTGATGCTCGCCCCCTTCCTGGCCACGGCCTTCCTGGTCTTCCGCGCGGAGACGGGCCTTCCCCTGCCCTGGCGGAAGATCGACGAAGGAAAAGGAGCCCGGGCCCGGGCCGCCGGCCGGACCCTGGCCTTCCTGGTCCTTCTTTTCGGCCCCGTGGCGGCGACCCGCCTGGCTCTGCCGTGGATCTACACCTTCCTGGGCGGCGGGGTGAATCCCTTCCACGGCCTGGATCCCTCGGCGGCCACCCTGGAGACCCTCCTCCCCAAGGCGGGCGTGGCCCCCGGGCTCGGGGCCTGGCTCTTCGAGAATCCTTTGCGTCTTGCCGAATACACAGTCACCCACGCCGGGTCGATGCTGGCCTACATACGGGACGACTGGTTCTACCACGCCGGCGCGGCGGGAGTCCTCTTCCTCCTGGGCTGGATCCCCCTGCTCAAGCGCTCCCTCCTCAAGGGCGCGCCCTGGGGATTCCTTCCCATGATCGCCTTCCTTCCCTACGCCTGGGTCTTCTCCTTCTGGGGTTTCCGCCCCGTCGAAAAGGGCGCCTACTACCTGCCCGTTCTTCCCATACTCGTAGGCGCGGGGCTGGTGGGAATCCTCTCCCTGGACCTTCCCTGGAGGAAGTGGGGCGCCAAGGCGGCCGTGCCCGCCCTGGCGGTTCTTCTCCTCCAGGGAGGCCTGGCCCGCTCGGTGATCTCCCGCCACGCCCGGGTCCAGAAGGACAGGGCATGGGCCCGGGACGCGGCCCTGCTGGCCCATCCCGGGGACGGCCCCCCGAGCTTCGTGCTCACCGGCGACGGGTTCAGGCTCTACTTCCTGCGCTTCTTCCATCCCTCCGCCGTGGGTGCCTTCCAGTTCGAGGATTTTCTCCCACCCTACGACCAGGGCCATCCGGGCCTGGAGAAAAAGCTGGGGGAAGAACTCGCGCGGAAAGTGGCGGCGTATCGTTCCCAGGGATACAAGATCTTCCTGGACGATCTCTTTCTCTCCAAGGCCCGGAAGCACCCCGCTTTCTGGAAGGCCCTGGAAGGATTCCCCTGGAAGCGGGCCCGAAGAGGCCTGGCCCGGGGCCTCCTCCTCGACCCGCCGCCCTGTCAGGAAAGGGGCCGGCCCTCCCGCAAGTAGCCCGCCACCGGCGCGGCCCTGCGAAACCCGAGCCTCTCCAGGATGTCCTCCCTGAAGTCCAGGTCTTCCCCGAAGAGCCCCGCCGTCTTGGCCCCCCGCAGAAAGGCGTCCTTGACCACCATGGCGAGCATGGCCTCCCGGACCCCGGAGCCCTGGTAGAGCGGGTCCACCACCACGTCCTTGACCCTCAGGGTCTTCTCCCCCTGGAGGACCGTCACCGCCCCGGCGGGCTTGCCCTCGAAGTAGGCCACGAATTCCTTGACGATCCCCGATTCCCGGCGGAAGCGCCGCATCTCGGCGAGCTGGACGCAGAGCACTCCGTCCAGTTCCTGGGTGTTCCGCCTGTCGTGGATCTGCTCGAAGTCCCGGAGCACGGGCTCGTATGTGGCATCCAGGATATGAATGGGGAGCCTGGGCAGGTCCGGAATGGAGTCGGACACATAGATCCAGTCCTCCCTCTCCAGGAACCCCTTCCCGGCCAGGAAGGCCCCCAGGTCGGGGGGCCGGGTGCGTGGATCCACTCTCACCTGGAAGGAACGGATCCCGTAATCGGCGAAGACTCCCTCCATCTCCGCCAGGAAGTCCTCCGGGGTCTTGCCCGGCGGGATCCGGATGAGCCGGGCCTGGTTGACCTCGGAGAGGTCCGGGTAGCCCGGCTGGGAGATGTAGGTGGCCATCTCGGTCCACGAAGCGATCCCGCTGGCCCGATGGTAGAGGTCATCGGAGCCGAGGATGTCCTGGATGGGCGGAGCCAGTCCCCCTTGGGTCCCTGCCATGGTCGGGCCTCCCTTCCCGGTATTCCCTATTTCGGCCCCCCGCCCCGGGGGCGTTAGGGATTCCCGGAAAGGGGGAAAGAGGACCCTGTCTCCGGACGAGACGGAAGGAAGGGAGCCAAAAAAGAAGGCCCGGGTCCTTTTTGGGGATCCGGGCCTTCCTGGTGCCGGGAACAGGATTTGAACCTGCACGGGCTAAAGCGCCCACCAGCCCCTCAAGCTGGCGTGTCTACCAATTCCACCATCCCGGCTTGCGGGGGAAAAATCATAGAAAGAGGTCCTTCCTCAGTCAATCACCAGCCCCACCTTGCCCCGGAACTGGATCTTCCCGGGGCCGGTGGTGAAGTGAAGGAAGGCGTTTCCCAAAAGGCGGAGGGCCCGGATCCTTTCCTTGATGAAGGGCGCGGCCTTGTTCTCGCTCAAGGCGGCCCGGGCCTTCCAGCGGGCGTCCATCCGCCGGCGCACCTCCTTGTCGAAGTCCCGGCGAAGGACCGGGGGAAGGGCGTTCCTGGAGGCGTAGCCGGCGTAGCGCTCCCGGAGCACCTGGGCCTCCACCTCGGGAAGGATTCTCTCGTCGAAGGCCGCCCGGTCCCCGGCGGCCTCCTGGAGGAGGATGGGCTCCCACATCTCCATGATCCGGGAGAGTTCCGCCCCCTGGACGTAGACCAGGCCGCTGGAGAAGCGGGGAATCTCGTAGCGCAGGTTCCGCCAGCCGTCGGTGCTCTCCACGGGGTAGACCCCGCCCACCCGGAAGCGGGCGTTGATCATCTCCCGGACCAGGCGCCCCGAGTTGGAAAGGATCAGTTCCGACTCCCCCCGGCCCAGCTCTTTCTTGGAGAGGACCGCCATGCAGCCCGTCCCGGAGATCTGGTAGGAGTGGAATTCCAGCACCTCGTAGCCCCCGGCCGGCCCGGCGGGGAGGGCGAAGATCCCCGTAAACCCCCACTGGGGGCTGTAGCGCTTGAGAAACTTGATGAACTGCCGGACCCGCTCCTGCTCCCCCGCCCTGCTCCAGAGGATCACCGCCACCGCCGGGACGGGCCGGCCGTCGCTCTTGGGGTCGTCGGGAAGGGGTTTGAAATCGTTGGCCCGGATCACCAGGCCGAGCCGGGGTTGGAAGCCCGTGAAGAAGGTGTCGATCGCCTGGTCCACCGACTGGAAACGGCCCGTCTTGGTGGCCGCGTCCTGGAGGAGGTCCTTTTCCGAAGGATCCAGCAGGTCGTAAGCCTCGTGGAGGAAAGACGCCACGGGAAACCGGAAAGCCCCGAGCACGGCGGCCCGGGAAGGGGTCAGGTTGGCCACCCTCTCGAGAAACCTGCCGTTGTTCTCGGGCTTGGTCTCCAGGACCTGGAGAAAGAAGGGATCGGCCTCGCTCCTGTTGATGTCCACCTGGGCGAAGAAGGAAAAGACCTCGGGATCCCTCTGGAGAAAGAGGGCTCCCCCCAGGCGGTGCCAGCTCTTGAACTGGATGAAGAGGGAGGCGATCCGCTCCCAGAGATTCAACGGCGAGGCCCGGTCCGGCCAGTGGGTCCATTCGGGGTGGACCTGGAAGATCCGGGCCGTGTTGAGATAGAACTCGAGGGGGGTGCCTTCCAGGGGGCTCCAGCCGGATTTCTCCCCTTCGGCCCCCGGCAGGGGAGGCTCCCCGGAGGCGTTTCCGGCCATTACGTTCTCCCGGACCTTCTCCACCGCCTCCTCGTAGTCCGCCGAGGCCCCCAGGGGATCTTCCTTGGATTCCCCAAGGGCGAGCAGGCGGGAGCGGTCCACCAGGTCCCGGTCGTTTCCGGCAAGGAGCAAATCTTTGACCAGGGCCAGCCAGAAGACCTGTCCCCGGGGCGTTCCCACCTGGAAGAGGCCCTCCTGCCTGGAGACGGTCACCCCCGGGGGAAGCCACTTGTGGGTGAAGGAGTATTTCAAAAGACCGAGAGCGGCCTTCACCTTCCAGCCCACCCTTGTGTAGACGCACCACCGGGTCCTTTCCAGGGAACTTCCCTGGAGGATCCCCGCCACGGCAAGGTCCGTGGCGGCCAGGTTGGAAAAGAGATCGATCGGGGCCTGGGCCAGGGACCTCTCCAGCTCGTCCAGCCTGGCCGTGATCCGGACTTTCCGGTCCAGTTCCTTGAACGTCGGGCCCCCCTGGAAATTCATCCAGGCGTCGGAGTCGGCGATGTCCTCCCACCCGGAAGGCACGGGAAAGTCCGGGAAATCCTCGCCCAGGGCCTCTTTGCGGAAGCAGAAGTCCACGGTCCGGGGGATCGCCATGGTCACGTCCCCGAAGCCCCCTTCGAAGGGGTTGAACACCAGGGTGATGGTCCCGAAGAAAAGCACGAAGGCCAAAACCCCCAGGATCACGCCCAGAGTCTTCAGGACCCTTCGGAGGCCCCCTCCGCGCCGCTTGTTCTGTTTCCTCATGGCTCTCGAGCCCCGCTTGGACCCCCTTCTTCCACCCGGCCCGAATAAATCCAGGTTAGACGATCGACCGCCCGATTCATGCCCCAAAACCTTGGGAAAGGCCCGGCTCCCGGCCGATCCAGGGGGAAGCGGGGATCGACGAGGCGGGAGAGGCGATCTTCCCGACGCTCTTCAACCTTCCGCTGCTCG
>CAYQBW010000293.1:0-4564 GCA_964415725.1 uncultured Planctomycetia bacterium | reverse complement strand
CCCGACGTGGGGACCAAGGGAAAGAAGGTCCACGGCCCGGTGGCGATGAAAGCCTGCGTGGTCTGCCACAGCCCCCATTTCTCGAAGCAGGCCGACCTTCTTCTCAAGAAACCCACCGATCTGTGCCTCTCCTGCCACGAGGACAAAAAGAAGGAGATGGAAAAGGCCGTCTCCATCCACCAGGCCGTCAAGGACGGATGCACGGGCTGTCACTCGGCCCATGAATCCAACGATCCGGCCCTCCTGAAAGGTCCGGGCATCGCCGATTGCATGGCCTGCCACAAGGACTTCCTGGCGAAGATGGAAAAGAAGAAATACTTCCACGGGGCGCTCACCGAAAATCACCGGTGCGCCAACTGCCATTCTCCCCACTTCTCCAGTGAGCATTTCCTCCTGAAAGAAAAACCGAGCCTCCTGTGCATGGATTGCCACTCCAAGGAGATCTCCGCCCCCCCCAAGGGAAAGGGCGGGGAAACCGGGACCATCCCCAGCATCCTGGAACAGATCAAAGGGAAGAAGTACCTCCACGGCCCCGTCAAGGTGGGCAACTGCGCCGCCTGCCACAACGGCCACGGAAGCGATTACATCAACCTCCTTCGCTTCCCCTTCCCGGGGACTTTCTACGCCAAGTGGAACAAGAAGGCCTACCTGGCCTGCTTCGAATGCCACGAGTCCAGGCTGGTGAGTGAAAAGCGCACCACCCGCTCCACCGGTTTCCGCAACGGGGACCTGAACCTGCACTACGTCCACACCATGCGGAAGAAAGGGCGCACCTGCCGCGCCTGCCACGCCGAACATGCCAGCTCCCAGCCCAAGCTGATCCGGGAGAAGGTCCCCTTCGGATCATGGACCTTCGACAACATCTTCAAGAAAACCCCCACAGGCGGAAGCTGCGCCACCGGTTGTCACAGGCCCAAGGCCTATGACAGGAAGAATCCCGTCAAGTATTGACCCCATCCCCGCTTCCGGCCCTCCACGCGGGGGGCCCCGGGGCGGACGCCACGAGAGATCCTCATGAACATCGAGCGGCTCTGGTCTTCTTTCCTGCCCCTTCTCACCTCGAACCGCATTTCCTTCCTCGGGGCACTGGTCACGACCGCGGCTTTCATCGGGATGGTCCTCTCCTTCGTTCTGCTCTCGGTGGGCGCCTGGGGCGGACCATACGCGGGTCTCGTGGTTTTCCTCGTCCTGCCCGGGATCTTCGTGGGGGGCCTGGCCTTGATCCCAGCCGGACTCTTCCTCTACCGGAAGACCCTCAAGGAGAGAGTCCTGGCGAGGAAGGAAGCGCCCGTCCACATTCTCAAGACCGTGGGAATCCTGACCGCCCTGAACGTGGTCATACTCTCCCTGGCCGGCTACCGGGGACTGCACTACATGGACTCGGTGGAATTCTGCGGGACCCTCTGCCATACCGTGATGCAGCCCCAGTACGAGGCCTACCTCTCCTCCCCTCACGCCCGCGTCCCCTGCGTGGAGTGCCACATCGGGCCGGGAGCTTCCTGGTTCGTGAAATCCAAACTCTCCGGCCTCCGCCAGGTCTTCGCCGTTCTCTTCCACACCTACCGGAAACCCATCCCGACCCCCGTAGAAAACCTCCGGCCCGCCAGGGAAACCTGCGAACAGTGCCACTGGCCCGAAAAGTTCCAGGGCGAACGCCTGGTGGTCAAGCGGGCCTACCTGCCCGACCGGGAGGTCACGCCTTTCACCAATCTCCTCCTCATGAAAACCGGGGGCATCAGGAGGGACGGGACTCCCGTCGGAATTCACTGGCACGTATACCACAAGATCGAGGTCTCCTACGTGGCCCTGGACAGGAAACGCGAAAAGATCCCCTGGATCCGGATGAAGGACGACAAGGGAGAGCAAAGAATCTTCACGGCCCCCGGCGTCGCTCCTTCCCCGCCCCCAAAAGGGGAATTCCGGGTCATGGATTGCGTGGACTGCCACAACCAACCGAGCCACGTCTTCCACGACCCCTCCGACGAGGTCGACCGGTCCATCGGGATCGGAAAAATCTCCCGCAAGCTTCCCTTCATCAAGAAAACCGCCCTGAAAGCCCTGAAGGGCCCATGGTCCCGGAAGAACTACGCGGAGGGCATCCGGAAGACCCTGGTCGATTTCTACACCCGCAAGGACCCCATCCCGGCCTCCTCCATCCCCCTCCTGGACGAAGCGGCCCGGGAGCTGGCACGGATCTGGAAGAGAAACATCTACCCTGAGATGAAGATCACCTGGGGCACCTACCGGAGCCGGACGGACCACAGGGGGTGCAACCGGTGTCACGACGGGAAACACAAGGACCGGCAGGGACGGACAATTCCGAACCGTTGCGAAACCTGCCACATCCTTCTCTACCAGGGCAGGGGAACCCCCTCCCTCCTGGAAAGACTCGGCCTGGAGGCTCCCACCGGAGGGAAACCCGCAAAGAAGGAATAGGAAGGAGCGCCCGGACTCCTCTCCCCGCGCCTACTTGCGGTGGCAGTGGAGGCAGAGCTGGGAGCCGGCCAGGGTCTTCCGGAGCAAGTGGCCGTATCCGGGCGTGCTGTTGTGCGGATCGTGGCAGGTGGCGCACTCGACGTAGCCGTCGAAGAAGGGAAGTTCGCTCGTGATGGGCCTCCACCCTCCATGCTGATGGCAGTTGAAGCAGTTCGGGAGTTGCCTCGCAGGGTTCCTGTTCTGGTGCTTCCACTTGATGCTCACCGGGTGGTCGTCGGAGAGGTTCGTCCCGAGGTTGGCGTCCCCCGATATGAAGGTGCTCCCGGTCATTCCGCCGAAGGAATCGAGGGCCACCGTTCCGTCGTGGCAGGAGAGGCAGAGTCTGGTCACGCCCCGGGGCTGTTCCGGCTGGACCACCAGGGTCGGGCTGGAATAGAGGGTGAAGGTGGCCGTCGTCACCTGGTGGTTCCAGAGAGGGGCCCCGGCGGCGGCGGTGTCCGAGTTGTGCGGGGTATGGCAGACCACGCAGATCTCCCCGGAGCCGTTCCAGGAACTCCCGCTGAAATCATGGGGGCTTCCCGTAATCTGGGCCGTTCCCCAGGAGGACATCAGGACGGCCGCGAAGGCCATCAAGGCATTACGCAACAACCCGTTTTTCATTCTTCACTCCAGGTGCAATGAATCTCCTGCAGGTTATCCGGTTTCATTTTCCATGGCAATGGAGGCAGAGTTGGGACCCGGCCAGGGTCTTCCGGAGCATGTGGCTGTATCCCGTCCCGTTGTGCACGTCGTGGCAGGTGGCGCACTCCACGTAGCCGTCGAAGAAAGGAAGAACCGAGGAATATATGTTTCCGTGGGTGTCATGGCAGTTGTTGCAACTGGGCAAGCTGTTCTGGTGATTCCACTTGATGCTCACCGGGTGGTCGTCGGAGAGGTCCGTGCCGATCCTGGCGTCGCCCGAGATGTAAGTGTTTCCCGTCATGCCCCCGAAAGAATCCAGGGCCACTGTCCCGTCGTGGCAGGAAAGACAGAGCTTGGTCACTCCCCTGGGCTGGACCGGCTGGACCTTGAGAGTGGGACTGGAATACAGGGTGAAGGTGGCCGAGGTGACGTCGTGGTTCCAAAGGGGCGCCCCCTGGGCGGAGGAGAGGGCGTTGTGGGGCGTGTGGCAGACCACGCAGATCTCCCCCGTGCTGTTCCAGGACTTGCCGCTGAAATCGTGGGCGCTCCCCGAGACCTGGGCGCGACTGAAAGGGGAAACCCAAAGGAGAAAGAAAACAGCCGAGAACGCCATGGGAATTCGCTTTTTCATGGCTGCTGCTCCTGGTTGTGGTTTCGCGACCCAGGTTTTTCCGGCCGCCCCGGGGGCCGGAGAAGGCCCCGGCAAAAAACTCGAAAAAGACTTCCACTTTGCGCCCCTTCCCCTGAATTAGTTTCCCATGTTCTCCCTCCTCCCGCAATCCGGAAATCGTTTTTCCCTGTCCCGTAACGAGAAAACCTCGAGGAAACAAGATTGGATCCCATCATCGCTCCCGGGCCTCCACGAAACCCTCCTCCAGGATCATGTCGTACCGGTATCCATACCCGAAATCCCGGTTCAAACCCACCTTGCCCCTAACAAGAACCTTCTCTCCCTCTTCGACCCTGTCCTTCGTGGTTATGACCAGGTCACGGGCCCCCTTTGGAGCCCCGGCGTCGGCCAGGTGGATCCAGTTCTTCCCCATGATTCCCGCGTTCACCTTGGTGACCACGCCCCGAACCCGGACCACCTTTCCCCCAAGGACCGCCTTCCTTTTCCAAAGAAGGGCCACCGTGTAGACCCGGCCCGCCTTCTCCTTCGCCCGAATGCCCGGTCCTTTCCCTTTCCCTTCTTTCCCGGGCTCCCCCTCCAAACCGGCCTTCCCGCCGACCTTCCGGAAACGGGAGACGAAATAGAGTTTCTTGAAAGTCCGCCCCAGGGTCTTGGAATGGAAGTCCTCCAAGGGCGCCCCCCTCAGGAAGGCCAGCCGCTCTCCTTTCTTCAAGGCCGTCTCCGGTCCCGCCACCCAAACATCCTGGACCCCTTTTCGGACCCGGGCGTAAGTATAGCCCCCGGAATGGAAGACCTCCTCCACGGTCCCGAGAAAGG
>CAYQBW010000292.1:0-4580 GCA_964415725.1 uncultured Planctomycetia bacterium | reverse complement strand
GGATGGGGGGACCCGCCGCCCCGCTTTTCCCCCGCTTTTTCCGACCTTTCTAACCCGCACTCCCCCTTCTTCCGGGTCCACCCCTCTTCCCTCTCCTCTCATCCTTTCTTCTTATTTTCGGTCCAGCCCGGGGAAAAAGAAGCATAGGCCGGCCCGGCTCCGGCGCGCCCTCTTGAAAAGGGCATGGATCGGCGGACGCGACAAAAGTCTTGTCAAGACCGGGACTCGGTGTCTGCGTCGGAACTGGCCCCCCGCCGTCACGAAATTTCAAACAGGGGAAAGTCACGATGCTCAAAAGCCGGGAAAGAAACGGACTTCCGTCCCTTCCGCGGCGCCGAGCCCTTCCCGGGCCGAGCCGTCCCGGCGGGCGATCTCCAAAAGACCGAAGGAACCCGTCAAGGCCAGCAAGGCCCCCGGTTCCGCCTGCCCGTACGTCTCCAGGACCGGAATCTCCCTTCCCAGGATCTCCACCCTTCCCCCCCCTCGGGCGCCGGGCCCGGGGAGAAGGCGGGAGGGAATGCTGGTCACCAGGTTTCCAAAGGGATCGGCCAGGACCACCTCTCCCCGGATCTCCCCGCCCGGTAGGACCTCCGCCCCCGGAAGATCCGCCTCGACGGGCCTGCCGGGGAAGGGTTCCAGGGTCTCCCATTCCAGGAGGCCCGCCGCCAGTCTCGCCCCGGCCGGCGCGAAGAGGTCCCTCCCGTGGAAAGTGAAGGAGAGGTCGGGGCGGCCGTGCTTTTTGGGGTCCAGGAGCCGGACCTCCCCTCCTTCCCGGAGGGGCAGGGTGAAGAGCCCGTTGTCGGGCCCCACCAGGAGAAAGTCCCTCCAGGAGAGGACCAGGGCCGCTCTCTCCGTCCCCACCCCCGGATCCACCACGGCCGCGTGGACCGTGCCCGGGGGAAAGGTCGGCCAGAGCCGGGGCAGGAGGAACGCCCCCAGGCGGACGCCCTGGGCCGGGACTCCGTGCCAGAGGTCGAAGACCCGGACCTCCGGCGCCGCCGAGAGGGCCGCCCCCCGCATCTGCCCTTCGTAGGGGCCCAGGCCCCCGAAATCGCTGGACAGGGTCAGGATTCCGGCCGGCTGAAAATTCACGGGGATTCAAACGGGCTGGCCCAGGAGGGCGATCAGTTCCTTCTTCTTCTTCTCCAGGAGTTCCTCGTTGTCCGCCTCCAGGACGAGCCGGAGGTAGGGTTCGGTGTTGGAGGGGCGAACGTTGAACCACCAGTCGGGGTAGCTCACGGTGATGCCGTCGAGCCAGTCCTGCTTCCCGTCCTTGTAGACCTCGGCCAGCTTCTTCATGAGGCCCTCCTTGTCCTCCACCCGGAAATTGATCTCCCCCGTGGAGGGATACTTGCGGAGGGCGTCGGCCACCTCCTTCAAGGTCTTCCCCTCCTTGGTGAGGACGTTCATGATCTTGATCAGGGCGATGATTCCGGAATCGCTGAAATAATTGTCGGCGAAGTAGTAGTGGCCCGAGAGTTCGCCCCCTCCCGCGCAGTCCTCTCTCCGCATGGTCTCCTTCATGAAGGAGTGCCCCACTCGCTCCCGCACGGGCCGCCCGCCCAGGCGCCGGATCTCTTCGGGCACGACCCGGCTGGAGCGGATGTCGTAGAGGATCCCCTTGCCCGGGTGTTTCTCCAGGAGATCCCGGGCGAGGATGGCCGTGATCAGGTCGCTGGAGACGACCTTCCCGGCGCCGTCCATGAAGGCGCACCGGTCGGCGTCCCCGTCGAACTCCACCCCCAGGTCGGCGCCGGTCTCGAGAACCAGCTTTCTCAGGTCCTCCAGGTTCTCCTCCTTGAGGGGGTTGGCCTCGTGGTTGGGAAAGGTTCCGTCCAGCTCGTCGTAGAGGGCGTGGACCTTCACCTGGGGAAGGGCATCCAGGATCCGTGGGATCACGTAGGCCCCCATCCCGTTGGCGTAATCCACGCAGATGGTCATGGGGCGGATCTCCTCGGCGAAGGAAAGGACGTGCTTTACGTAGTCCTCCCGCACGTCCACTTCCGTCACCTCCCCTCTCCCGGGGGCGGCCCCACCCTCCGGGAGGGATTCCACCATCTCCCGGATCTTCTGGATGCCCGTGTCCCCGCTGAGCGGCCTGGCTCCTTCGCGGCAGAGCTTGAAACCGATGTATTGGGGGGGATTGTGGGAGGCGGTGACGTTCATCCCACCGTCGCAGGGAAGTTTCCCGATGGCGAAGTAGGCCATGGGGGTGGAAGAGAGGCCGATCCGCAGGACATCGCATCCTGTAGAGAGGATCCCTTCCACGGCGGCCTTCTCTATGGAAGGAGCCATGGTGCGCATGTCCCTGCCCACGACCAGTTTCTTCGCCCCGAGGAAGCGGGCGAAGGCCGCGCCGATCTTCCAGGCCGTCTTCTCGTCCAGTTCCTCCGGGTAGATTCCGCGAATGTCATACGCCTTGAAGATACTCATTTCTTCATCTCCGCCTTTCTCGCCTTCCAGCTCTTTCCATCCTCCCGGGTCTCTTCTCGTTCAGGCCGTGTCCCGGAAGGCCCGGACCGCCCGCTCCACGTCCTCGTCCCCCACGTCCCTGTGGGTGACGAGCCTGATTCTCCGGCCGAGGGCGATGCAAAGGACTCCTCTTTCGCCGAGACGAGTCTCCCACGCTTTCGCCGCATCCGGCCCCCTTTCAACCTCCAGGTAGACCATGTTCGAGGCGGGCCGGGGATTCTCCACCCTGAGCCCGGGAATTCCTTCCAGCCCCTCCGCCAGGGCCCGCGCCCTCCGGTGGTCCTCCCGGATCCTCTCCTCCCAACCCTCCAGGGCCGAAAGCCCCGCCGCGGCGAGCACTCCCGCCTGGCGCATGCCTCCGCCGAAGGCCTTCCGGGCCCGGAGGGCCTCCTCGCGGAATTCCCGGCTTCCCAGGAGCACACTTCCCACGGGCGCCCCCAGCCCCTTGGAAAGGCACACCATGGCCGTATGAGCCCCCTCGAGGAGCCGGGCCGGGGGCAGGCCTTGGGCCGCCGCCGCGTTCCAGATCCGGGCCCCGTCTACGTGGAGGAGCAAACCCTTCTCGCGGCAGAAGGCCGCCAGGGCGTCGTGCTCCTCCACCGGGATCACCGCCCCGCCCCGGAGATTCTGGGTGTTCTCCTCCACTACGAGACGCGATCTCGGCTGGTGCTCGTCCCCGGGATCCCGGAGGGCCTCCTCCAGGGCGGCCAGGTCCACCCCTCCCGCCGGGAAGGGAACCTGCCGGACCTGGACCCCGCTGAACCGGGCGGCCCCGGCGCCTTCGTAGTTGAAGACGTGGGTGGCCGGATCAGCCAGGACCTCGTCGCCGGGACTGCATTGAACGTGCAGGGCCACCTGGTTTCCCATGGTGCCCGAAGGAACGAAGAGCCCCGCCTCCATCCCGCAGAGGCGGGCCACCCGGCCCTCCAGCTCCTTCACCGTGGGGTCGTCGCCCAGAACATCGTCGCCCACCTCGGCCGAGGCCATGGCCTCCCGCATGGCCCGGTCCGGCCGGGTCACCGTGTCGGATCTAAAGTCGGAAACCTTCATGAAAAAATTCCCTCTCCAATCGCGGGGGGAGAAGATCCTCCCCTTGGGCCGGGAGGGAAACAAGGGGATGATGTTTCTCACCGGCCCGAGATGGGAAGTAAAAGACACATGTAGAGTCTTTTTTCCCCCCGGAGGGGCGGGGGAACACAATTTGAACGGGAGGCCCCTTTCCAGAAAGGCGGCGGCGACCATGAAACGAACCAGAACCCGGACCTTCCCCTTCTTCCTCCCGGCCTTGCTTCTCTCTCCGATTCTCTTCCTGCTTCCCGGGTGCGGGGGCCGGGGCGGGAACCAGGTGGTCCGGGTCTACTGCGCCCAGGACCAGCAATACGCCACCCTCGTCCTCCAGCGCTTCGAGAAGGAGACAGGCATCACCGTGAAGCCCCTTTTCGACACAGAGCTGACCAAGACGGTGGGGCTGGTCCACCAGATCGTGGAAGAGGCATCCCGGCCCCGGTGCGACGTGTTCTGGAACAACGAGGTGGTGAACACGATCAAGCTGAAGGACAAGGGGGTTCTCGTTCCCTTCCACTCCGCCCAGGCGGCGGGCATCCCGGCCCACTGGAAGGACCCGGAAGGATACTGGGTCGGTTTCGCGGCCCGGGCCCGGGTGCTCATCGTGAACACCCGGCTCCTTCCCGATCCCTCCACCTGGCCCCGCTCGATCTTCGACCTGGCCGACCCCAAGTGGAAGGGAAAGTGCTGCCTGGCCAGGCCCCGAACGGGGACCACCCTCACCCACTTCGCGGCTCTCTACCAGGTGCTGGGCAAGGAAAAGGCCGAGGCCTTCTTCAGGAAGATCATCGCCAACCAGGCCGGGCTCACCCAGGGGAACGCCCACGTGAGGCGCCAGGTCTCGGAGGGCAAATACGCCTGGGGGCTCACCGACACGGACGACTTCAACGTGGCCCGCGAGTCCGGCGCGCCCGTGGCCCGGGTCTTCCCGGACCAGGAAGGGATCGGGACCATGGTGATTCCAAATACGGTCTGTAAGATCAAGGGGTGTCCCCACCCGGAGGCGGCGGACAAGCTCATCGACTTCCTCCTCTCCCCCAAGG
>CAYQBW010000291.1:0-4620 GCA_964415725.1 uncultured Planctomycetia bacterium | reverse complement strand
TGGGCGTCCTGGCCTTGAAGAGGAAACCCTCGCCCAGGGACGCCATGAAGGAAGGTAGGGAACCTTCGCTTCCAGGCCAGAGGTCGCCCAGAAGAATCGTTCCCGCCGCCGTGCCGTCGGTCCGGGCCGGTTCCGGGCCGGAGCCCGCCGTCTCTCCCGCGAAGAACAGGTAATTCCGGGAAGGCGTCAGATCACTCGAGAAATAAGGCGGGTGCCAGGCCACGGCGAGAGAGTTGTTGAGCCTCCTGGTCCCCGCGGCCTTGCCGTCGCTCTTCCAAAGCCCCCAGCTCTTTCCATTCCAGGCGAAGAAATAGACCGCCCCTTTCCAGGCAAGGAGACAGCGGGGAGAGGGGCCCGCCGGACCGGGGAAGATCTCTTTCACCATTTTCGTGCCCGCCGCCGTGCCGTCAGTGACCCAGAGTTCCCCGCCGTGCTTTCCGTCGTCGGCGATGAAGAAAAGCCGGTCTCCCAGCTTGACCTCTCCGTTGAATCCGCCGAAGGGATAGGATCCTTTCGGGCCGGGATTGATGTCCTTCAAAAGGGACGTTCCCGCCCTGGTCCCGTCCGTCACCCAGGGCTCGCTTCCCGATGCCGTCCGGGCCGCGAAAACCACCTTGCCCCCCGCGGATCCCAGAATCTTCAGCTCTGGTTTGCGGGAGGCGGGGCTCGTCTTGAAATCCTTGAGGAGGATCGTGCCCGCCTGGGTCCCGTCGGTCGCCCAGATTCCCCAATCCCCGCAGAAAAAGACCTTCCCCAGGGCGGAGAAGAAGGAAACCGGTTCGTATTCACTGTAATGGAACCCATTTCTGCGCGTGAGCCGCCTCGTTCCCGCCGCGGTTCCGTCGGTCGCCCACGCCTGGTACCCATACTTCGGATCCCGGGCGAGGAAGAAGTAGAGCTCTTTTCCCCCCAGAAAGAAGGCCTGCTCCCCCCAGAAAATAGGAGAGGAGGAATACCCCTTCCTGGGGTCCAGGTCCGCAACCATGCGGGTCCCTCCCGGCGTCCCGTCGCTGATCCAGGGCTCCATGCCGTGAACCCCGTCGCCCGCCGCGAAGAGGAGGGAATCTCCCAGGCGGCCGGGAGCACTGAAATACCAATATTCCCGGGAGGAGTAGGTCCGGCCCGGGATGTAGTCCGGGTCCGCCAGGAGCCGGGTCCCCTTGGGCGTGCCGTCGGTGATCCAGAGTTCAAAGCCGTGGACGCCGTCTGCGGCGGGAAAGAGACCGAATTTCCCGGTCAGACCCATGAAAACCTCATTGCCCCCCATCGAGCCCCTGGATCCGGGATAGACGTCCTTGACCAGGAGGGTTCCAGCCGGCGTTCCATCGGTCACCCAGGGCTCGATTCCGTGGATTCCATCGTCCGCCCCGAACAGGGCTTTTCCGGCCCCCAGGGAGCATCCTTGCAGGACCATCGAGGAAAAGCACCCCTGGGAAGAGCCCCTCCCGGGCTTGATGTCCTTGACCAGCCTGGTCCCCCCGGGCGTGCCGTCGGAAACCCAGGGTTCGCATCCATGGGCCGGGTCGGAAGCGGAAAAGATGACTTTTCCCCCTCCAAGAGAGACGAAACCCGCGGGAGAGGATCCAATGTATCCGGGATAGATGTCCTTCACGAGAACCGTCCCCGCGGGAGTGCCGTCGCTCATCCAGAGTTCCCTGCCGTGAAGGGCTTCCCGGGCGGCGAAAAAGAGCCGCCCCCCCGAAAAGAGAAGACCGGCCGGGTCCGAGGGCTTGCCGCCGGGCGAGATATCCTTGAGAAGAATCGTCCCTCCCGTCGTGCCGTCGGTCCGCCAGAGCTCCCGGCCGTAGGGAACGTCCGAGGCGGAAAAGAACAGGTATTTCTTTCCAGGCGTAAGGTAGACGGGCTCCGAACCCGTCCCGCCCGGGAAGATGTCCTTGACCAGCCTGGTGCCCGCGGCGGTTCCGTCGCTCCTCCAAAGCTCGTTTCCATGGACCCCGTCGGAGGCTATGAAATAGACGTAAGCCCCGAAAGCGGTGAAACCGTGGGGAATCGAGGATTTCGGCCCGGGGTGGATATCCTTCACCAGGCGGGTCCCGGAGGGAGTCCCGTCGCTCACCCAGAGTTCCACGCCGTGGAAGACGTCCTCCGCCCGGAAGAAAACCCGGTTGCCAAAGGCCCCTAACCCCAAGGGCGTGCTCTTGGCGGGCCCGGGCCGGATGTCCTTGACCAGCCTCGTGCCCGCTGCGGACCCGTCGGTAACCCAGAGTTCCCTCCCGTGGACCCCGTCCTCGGCGGAGAAAAAGAGGTGGTTCCCCGCCGGCGTGAGGTCCATGGGGTTGCTCCCCTTGTAACCGGGCCGGATGTCCTTGACCAGCCGGGCCGAACCTGGGGCCGAAGTCGCCACGTAGAGTTCCCGGCCGTGCATCCCGTCGTCGGCGGTGAAGAAGACCAGCCCTCCCAGGACCGTGACCCCCTGGGGCCGGGAGGAACCGTTGGGGACCAGGTTCCGGTTGATGTCCTTCAAAAGGAAGGGAGACTGGGCCTTGGGGGAGGAAAAAGCGCAGAGAATCCCCAAGAGGAGGAAGGCGGAAGACTTCACGGCGGACTCCTTTCTTTCCCTGGAAGGCGGAAAAAACCCGCGGCCGCCCGCGGGCCGACCGATTTCCAGGTTAACCCCTTCCGGGGAGGCCACAACCCCCCAGAGAGCCAGATTGCCCGGGGTTTTCGCTGGGAACCTGGCAGGGCCGGGGCTTCAGGGACGCTCCCGGGTATCTCAAAGAGAGCCGTTTCCCCCCTCTCCGGCCCCCATGGGGGTGTCGGAACGGGCCCAAGCCCCCAAAATAGGTGGCCCAAGCAAGCAAGAAACCTCCCCGAGAAACCGAGGACTTCATCCATGCGCCCGATCCTGCCCGTGCTTTTGGCCCTCTTCCTGCCCCTCTCCCCCGCGGGGGCCCAGAAGTCCAACGACTCCGCCATGGGCGTCTGGCCCTGGCTCGTCAAAAACATCAACAACGACATCCCCAAAATCGTGGCCGACACCAAGTGGGCCGGGATGGACACCATCTACGTGAGCGTCTTCCGAGTGAAGGGAAGGCTCTGGGGCAACCTGCCCATCCAGGACGAATCGGGCAAGTGGAACAGGTCCTGGGGCACGGTCTCCCCCTACGTGAAGCTCTCCGCCCTGATCTCCAAGGCCCACGCGGCGGGCCTCCAGGTCGTCGGGGTCATGAGCTGTTTCGTCCCCGGGAAAGTCGATCCCACCGATACGGCCCACAAGAACTACCTGGTCAACAACGTGATCGGCTACTTCTTCGACCACTTCCGCCCCGACGGAACCCCCTGGTACGACCTGGACGGAATGTGCCTGGACTACGTCCGGTTCGGGGCGGGCCACAACCGCCCGACCAGCGCGGTCAACGACTTCCTGGACCGGATCAAGGCCCGCTTTCCCTGGCTTCCCCTCCACGCCTACGTGATCGCCAACGCCTACTCCTACGACGGTCCCACCTACAACAACTCCTTCCGCTCCTACTCGGGGGTCATCAAGATGATCTCCGACAACTTCGGCCAGAACTACGAGCAGATGGCGAGCCGCCTGGACGTGATCCTCCCCATGGCGTATATCTCCAACGGTGGGGTCTACGGCTCCAACAAGGCCTACATGAAGGGCTACGTCCGCACCGTGGCGAGCTACGTCCGGCGAGCCATGACCATCGGAGGCTCCCCTTCCACCAGGGTGATCGTCGCCATCAAGACCTACGGGAGCGCCGACAACGGGTCCGTGGACGCCTCCGCTTCGGGGGCCCTGGCCGGCGGCGCCCACGGGTTCATGCCCTTCCGCTACTACACCTGCAAGTCTTCCTGGCTGTCGGTCCTAAAGAACTACTGCGTCCCGGGAACCAACCGGCCCATCGCCGCCCTCTCTTTCTCGGCCCAGGGCCAGACCATGAACCTGGACCCGAGATCCTCCCACGACGGCCAGGACCCGGTCTCGAAACTCACCCTCCGCTACGACCTGGACGGCGACGGCAAGCTGGACACGCCCATCCTCAAGATGGGCGTCTCCTCCCGCCTGGCCCCTTCGCCGGGACAGCGGACAGTGGCCATGCAGGTGACCGACACCGAGGGCCTCACGGCCTGGACCCGGCGGCGGATCTACGTCCCCAACTCCCTGGCCCTCTCCTTCCCCATGCTTTCGGCATCCAACGGCGGAAAGGTCCTCTTCCCCTGCAACGCGGGCCCGGGAGGCGCCGGGCGGTTCTACCTGACCTTGGGCTCCGCCACGGGCACCGCCCCCGGCATCGGGCTGGGCGGAGGCGTCACACTGCCCCTGGTCTACGACTCCATGACCTTCGCCTCCCTGCTCCTGGGCGGATCGTCCATCTTCCCCGGCTCCCTGGGCTACATCCCCTCGAGCGGAAAGGTCTCCCCGGCCTTCGCCCCTACCAGGGGCCTCCTCCCGCAGGCGCTGGTGGGAGCCAAGCTCTACTTCGCCGCCGCCTTCTTCGCCCCGGGCACGTTCTACCCCGAAGGCGCAACCAACCCGGTCACCCTCTACATCATCCCCTGAAACAGGTGAAACCCCGGGCGGCTCGACGGCCCCGGCCCATTCCGGGAAGGCCTACCACCCCGGCCTTTTCCTTCTACACTCACCTGGAC
>CAYQBW010000290.1:0-4625 GCA_964415725.1 uncultured Planctomycetia bacterium | reverse complement strand
TCGCGGGACGACCGTCGGGACGTCGCTTCGCTCCGTCCCTCGGGCGTCCCCTACAGCCGTCCCTCGGGCGTCCCCTACGGTCAGCGGATACGGACCCTGTGGTCGTTGGAGATGGCGCCGACGGCATAGGGTTTCCTGGGATCCAAGGTGATGCCCGCCACGTAGACGACGCCTCCCACCAGGGAAGGATCGTTGGGAATCCGGATCTCCGGGAAGGCGTCCCCGTTCTTGTCCAGGATTCCGAGGAACTTGTTGAAGACCTGGGGGAAGAAAAGGGAGAAAAGAATCATGGGGTCCGGGGCCAAAGGGATCTTGCGGGCCTTGAGAGGGATTCCCTTGTTCGAAAGGGATGTGAAACAGAGGTAGGGGGTGAAACTCCATCCCCGGGTGAGGGGGGCGCGGAAGCGCATCCTGTATGTGGTTCCGATCCTGGGGACGCTGCCCGGGACTTCCATGAGGACGGCGTCGTAGAACTTGAAATCGTCCATTTCCGTGGGACCGTAGGAGGCCATGCCGATGAGGCCGGGACCCTTGACGTGGGTGAGGGCCAGTGGTCCCAGGGTGGAGTCGTAGAGGCCGTCCCGATCCGTGTCCAGGCGGAGCCAGGCCTTGGCGCCCAGGAGGATGAGCCTGAGTTCCACCGAAAGGGTCCCCCGCCTGGCCAGGTTGGTGTAGACGTGCCTCTGGGGCAGTTCGTAGAGGTAGGCCTGGTCGAAGCCTTTCCCTCCCCAATTGTTCTGGATCTTCCCGAGCACCAGGTTGGTGCCCGATCCCTTGCCCGGCTGGCGGGCGGCCAGGCCCCCGAACTGGACGCCTGTTCCCGCGAAGAAGAAGGTCCCGTCCAGGACGCAGTCCGTGGCGAGGAAGTTGGCCTTGGTGATGAACCGCCATCCCGGGCCCGTCCCGGCGAGGCGGCCGTTTTTGACGACCCACCTTCCCACCTCCTGGATCCAGCCGGGGACGAGGGCGCCGTTGGGAAAGTTGAAGTGTTCCTCGAAGACCTGGGCCCCAAGAGGGGAGGCCGAGAGGGCGGCGACGAGGATCCAGGTTCCCTTACGCATGATGGTTTTCCTTCCCTTGGAATGAAGAAGGGTTTTCCCAGGAAAGGCGCCTGGGTTTCAAGAGGGATGGGAAGGGGAAATGGGCGGCCCAGGGGTCGGGCCGGTTCTTCCGCCGGGTTTTCGGGACGGCCCGGGCGGATCGTTGTGAGACATCCCGTCCTTTTCTTTGGGGAAGGGGCCTTTCTTTGTGACCTCCCCGGGCCGGGAGGGACGAATGGGGCGGCGGAAATCCCAGAAACCAAAAAAAGGAGGCGTCCATGCGAAGAAAAAGGCATCTTTCGTTCCTTCTCATCCCGATCCTGGCGGCCTTGGCAGGGACAGGGGTCGCCCAGACGACCCTGGTGATCCCGGGATTTTTCCGGAAGACCGAGGGCTCGGGTTATAGCTATGTTCCCGGGGGCCGGGCTCCCAGCCGAAGCCAGTTTCTGTATGCCAGGAAGGTCCTTCCCCAAGGCCCGTGGAAGGTGAAGGAGATCCGGTTGCGCCGTGACGGGACCTACCCTTCCACCTTCGAAGGCCACGATTTCACGACGGCCGTGGGGATGAGCAACCTGGAGAGGGATCCGGCCGCGGGATACTCGGGCATCTTCGCCGGGAACCGGGGAAAGGATTTTTCCCTCGTGATGAAGGAGAGGGCCGTCCATTACCCCTCGGCTGCGAAACCGTCCAAGGCGCCGGCTCCCTTCTCGGTAAGGTTCGTCCTGGACAAGCCCTTTGCCTACGCGGGAAAGGCCCTGCTCCTGGAGTTCATCGTTTCCCCCGGAAAGGTCTCGTCCAAGCGCTGGTATGCAGATGCCCAATCCTTTGCCTGGAAGGGGGCTCCTCCCGGGGGGAGCCGGGTGTATTCCGGGCAGGGTTGCCCGGCCAAGTTCTACAACTACGGGGTCAAACCCAGCGTGGGCCTGGGCCTCTACCACTATGGATATTCGCGGGCGAAGGGGAAGGAACTCCCCGCCCTGGACGTGGTGGGAAGGAGCAAATCCAAGGCGGGGCCCCTCTCCCTTCCCTTCGACCTGGCCCCTCTCGGAGCCCCGGGCTGCCGCCTCTACCTCTCACCCGACCTGGTCCGGGTGGGTCGGACCAGCTCCTCCGGATACGTCCGCTTCGATTGGGGGTATATCCCCAACGACCCGGCCCTCGAGGGGGGCGTCTACTACGAACAGCAGTTCGTCCTGGATCCTTCCTTCAACGCCATGGGGCTCCGGGCCTCGAGGCTTGCGGCCTGCACGGTGGGCCGGGGCATGGAGGAGTTCGTGGATTGCCTGGCCGTGGTGGGCTACGGAACGGGCTTCACCCTGAAGAGCCCGGCCGCCACCACGGTGGAGGCCAAGGGCCTGGTCCTGGAACTGGTGCAATAGGGCTCTGGGCGGACCTCACCCGGCGGGTAAGTCCTTTGCCGGCTGGGGCCCGCCCTTCTTCCTTCCCCCAAAAAAAACGACGTTCCTCTTTAAATTAAAGGGCCGGCGGACTTCAGAGGATCAGCTTGGCGTGGGCTTTCTTGCGGAGGGAAACCAGGAGGTCTTCCCGCTTCTGGCGGACCATGTCCTGGAGGATCTGTTTCTTCACCTGGGTGACCACGTAGATGGATCCCCTGTTGAGGATCTTCAGGCACTGGATGAAGTGGAAGCCCTCCGGCTCTTCCACCGGGCCGGTCCATTCTCCCTTTTTCAGGCTGAAAGCGGCCCGGGCGATGGCGGGGTGCTTGGAATCCCATCGTTCCACGTAGCCCAGGAATCCGCCCCGGCGGGCCGTTTCCTTCAAGGCCGAAAACCGGCGGGCCACTTCGGCGAAGTTGGACCCGTCTTTCTTCAACCGGGCCTGGATGTCCAGGATCTTCTCCTTCCGTTTCCGGATGCCCTCCAGGTCGGGGAGGAGGCCCGTCTTGGGGTCCAGCCGGGGAATGAAGATGTGGGCGATCTTCACCTGGGTCTGGGACATGAGTCCGTGGGCCTGGTAGAAGAGCTTGAGGTCCTGGAGGCTGAACCTTGGAGGGACCATCTTTTCCAGGAGAAGTTCCACCTCCGTTCTGGGGCCGGCGGTCCTCAAAAAGACCTTCCGGATGTAGTCCTTCGTGGCCCTGAGTTCGGCTTCCCGGGTGGGATCCTTCCAGACCAGGCTTTTGAAATACTTCTTGAACCGGGCGTCCAGGGCCCGGCGCAATTCCTCCTTGGAGAGGGAGATCTTTCTCTGCTTGGCTTCCCGGCGGACCAGGAGCAGGTCCAGCTCCAGGGAGGCCAGGAGGGGAAGAGAGAGGGCCATGGTTCGGGCCCCCAGGGGGCCGCGAAAGGCCTGGGCCGTGCCGGGACAGTAATCCTTTTCCAGGAGGTCCACCATCTGTCCCAAGGTGATGGGTTTGTCCCAGATTGACGCCACGACCCGGTCCTTGTCCCGGGGATAGAGGAGCCCGCGAATGGCGGGACGGGAAGCGGTTCGGTTAGAATTCGGTTTTTCCCCGGCTTTTCCTTGGCCCGCGGAAAGAGGCGAGGCCAGGACCATGGCGAGGGCCGCGATGCTCCAGGTTCTTCTCATGTTTTCTCCCTTGGGAGGAGGAAAGTTCCTCCAGGCAATTCTACTGGGTGGAGTGGTCCGATGATGGAAGGAACTTCCCCTCTCCTGGAGGAGGCCCTCCAGGAAGCCGCCCGGGTCCTGGGGGACGAGGGGGAACCCTGGCGCGCCGCCTTCGCCCCGGGGCGTCTCAACCTGATCGGCGCCCACGTAGACCATTCGGGCGGCCCCGTGCTCCCCATCGGCCTTCCCCAGGGAACCCTGGTCCTGGCCCGTCCCGGCCAGGGAAAGGGCTTCCGCTTTTTTTCTCTCCGAGAAGGGCTCCACGTGGCGGAAACCCTTCCCTCCCGGGGGGGCCGCGAGGGTTGGGCGGATTACCTGTTCGGGGTCCTCCACTTCCTTCGGGAGGAAGAGGGCCTGGAGTTCTCCCGGGGCCTGGACCTGGTGGTTCACGGCGACCTGCTTGTGGGCGCTGGTTTGAGTTCCAGCGCCTCTCTCACGGTGGCCGCCGCCATGGCGGCCCTGGAGGTGGCGGGAAAACACTGGAGCCCGGAAAGGGTGGCCCTTCTGGCCTACCGGGCGGAGCACGATTTCAAGGGTGTCTCCTGCGGGATCCAGGACCCCTTCGCCTCCGCCCTGGCCCTTCCCGGGAAGGCCCTCTTTCTCCATTGCCGGGAAATCAGGTGGGAGTATGTGCCCTTCCCCTCGGACGAGGTGGAGATCGCCCTGTGCGACACGGGAATTCCCCGGTCGCTGGCGGGTTCGGCCTTCAACGACCGGGTGGCGGAATGCCGGGAGGCCTACCGCCTTCTCTCCGAGCGGATCCCGGGAAAGCCCTCCCTGGCGGACCACGATCCCGGGGACGTGAAGGAGGCCCGGTCCTGGATGCCCGAAGGGCCCTGGCGGAGGGCCATGCACGTCACCAGGGAAGCGAGACGGGTGGAGAAGGCCGCGGTCCTTTTGGCCGGGGACGACCTGGAGGGATTCGGGGAACTCCTCTGGGAGTCCTACGAGTCCAGCCGGGAGTGGTACCAGAGCACCATCCCCGAACTGGACACC
>CAYQBW010000289.1:0-4639 GCA_964415725.1 uncultured Planctomycetia bacterium | reverse complement strand
CGCGTGGAGAAGCCTGTTGATCATGTTGGGCATGGGAACCTCCTAGCGCATCGCCACCCGGACCCCCGGGTTCATGCTGGTGGTGATGGTGACCCTCACGATGAAGTGTCCCTTCACCTGGGAGGGCCTGAGACTCTTGATGTGGGAGACGAAGGCCTCCAGGTTCTCGGCGAGCTTCTCCTCGGGAAAGGAGACCTTGCCGATGGGGGCGTGGACGTTCCCGCCCGAGTCGGAACGGAACTCGATCTTCCCCGCCTTGAACTCGGCCACGGCCTTTCCCACGTCGGGGGTCACCGTCCCCGCCTTGGGGGAGGGCATCTTCCCCTGGGGGCCCAGGATACGCCCGAGCTTTCCCACGTATTTCATCATGTCCGGGGCGGCGACGGCCACGTCGAAGTCGAGCCACCCGCCCTGGATCTCCTTGGCCAGGTCCTGGGAACCCACCTTGAGGGCCCCGGCCTCCTCGGCCGCCCGGGCGGCCTCGGCCTCGGCGAAGGCGATGACCCGGACTTCCTTGCCGATCCCGTGGGGGAGGCTCACCGACCCCCGGACGTTCTGGTCCGTCTTGCGCGGATCGATCCCCAGCTTGACGGCCACTTCCACGGTCTCGTCGAACTTGACGGGCTCGAAGCTCTTGACGAGCTTCACCGCCTCTTCCACCGGATATTCCCTGGACCGATCGACGAGGGCGGCCGACTTCTCGTATCTTTTCGAATGTTTTACCATTTCGATCAACCTTCCACGATTTCGATCCCCATGGACCTGGCGGTCCCGGCGATGATCTTGAAGGCCGCCTCGGGATCCCTGGCGTTGAGGTCTTTTTCCTTGATCTTCACGATCTCCTCCACCTGGGAACGCGTAACCTTTCCGACCTTCTCGGTCCCCGGGGTGGAGGCGCCCTTGGCCAGGCCGGCGGCCTTCTTGAGAAGGACCGCCGCCGGCGGCGACTTCACGATGAAGGAGAAGGTCCGATCTTTGTAGACCGTAATCACCACGGGAAGGATGGTCCCCTGGGCGTCCCTGGTCTTGTCGTTGAATTTCTTTACGAATTCACCGATATTGACCCCGTGCTGGCCCAGGGCCGGGCCCACCGGCGGGGCGGGCGTGGCCTGCCCCCCCGGGCACTGGAGCTTGATGATCGCTGTGATTTCCTTGGCCATTTTCACGAGACTCCATGGGAAGGCGGCGGAGGCATTCTTCAGATCTGCTCCACCTGCCAGTATTCCAATTCAACCGGGGTGGACCGCCCGAAGATGGCCACCACCACCTTGACGATCCCTTTCTCCGGGTTCACTTCCTCCACGACACCGTCGAAGTTCTCGAAGGGACCTTCCTTGATCTTCACCGGATCGCCCCTGTTGAGCTTGATCCTGGGAACAGGCTGGCGGGAGGGATCCTCCATCATCTTGAGCATCCTCTCCGCTTCCTCCTCGGGCAGGGGCATGGGCTTCTTGCCTCCCACGAAATCCCCGAACCCGGGCGTGTCCCTGAGAAGATACCAGACATCCTCGTCGATCCGCACCTCGCCGGAACCCTCGCCGAGAACGCTTCCCTGGGAGGCCTCCTTCTCGTCGGGAACCTCCATCTGGACCAGGACGTACCCGGGGAAGATCTTGCGTTTCTTCACCTTCCGCTTGCCCCCCCGGATCTCGCTCACCATCTCGTAGGGAACCAGGACCTTGGGGATTTTCTTTTGCAGACCCGCGGCCTGGATCCTTCGATTGAGGCTCTGCACCACCGATTCTTCACGGCCTGAGAGGACCCTGACCACGAACCACTTGAGACTCACCGTCGCACCCTGCCTATTTGAGGCCCGAATAAAGAATGACTTTGAAGATCCGGCTGAGGACGATGTCCGAGACGGCCAGGAAGGCTCCGATCACGACGACGGTGATCACCACCACCACCGAGGCGTCCCAGGTCTCCTTCAACGTGGGCCACGTGCATTTCCTGAGCTCCGCTTCGGTCTCGATCAGGAGGTCCGCCACCTTGGGCTTGTTGAGGTAGAGGTAAAGGAAATAGGCGCTCAACAAGGTGAGGGCGATGCACAGGAAGACGTTGAAGGAGGTGGGAATCCCCAGGATTTCCTGGCCCAGCAGGTTCCGCCTGGACCAGGCTCCCAAGGTGCTGTCCAACCAGAAACGGAACTTGTAGAAGCCCGCCATGATGATGAAGAGGAGGATCCAGTAAGCGGCCATCCTCACATGGCGACCTTGGTCCTTCTTGTATGCCACCTTTATCGTCCTGGTTGAATTTGCCCCGCCCGGTAAGGCCGGTCGGACCCTGGAATCTGGCACGGCAGGAGGGAATCGAACCCCCAACCGCCGGTTTTGGAAACCGGTGCTCTGCCTAATTGAGCTACTGCCGTACCCGTAACTGCCTCTCGACGCCCCCTCCTACTTCTTCCTCTCCTTGTGCACCGTGTGCTGCCGGTCCCACCTGCAATACTTCTTGAGCTCCAGCTTGTAGCCGGCCTTCATGTTCTTGCTGGTCCGGTAGTTGCGGCGCCCGCAAACGGTGCACTCCAGGAAGACGTATTCCCGGGCCTGTCCCTTTTTTGCCATGATTCAAAAACCCCGCGGCGATCCCCGCCCCGGCGGGCGGGGATCGCCGGCCCAGTTCCTACTCGATGATCTTGGTTACGACGCCCGCGCCGACGGTCCTTCCGCCCTCGCGGATGGCGAACCGGAGCTTCTCCTCCATGGCGATGGGCTTGATGAGCTTGATCCTCAGCCGGACGTTGTCGCCGGGCATGACCATCTCGGCGTCCCCGAGGAGTTCCTCCACGCCGCCCGTCACGTCGGTGGTGCGGAAGTAGAACTGGGGACGGTAGCCCTTGAAGAAGGGGGTGTTCCGGCCGCCTTCCTCCTTGGTGAGGATGTAGACCTCGGCCTCGAAGTGGGTGTGAGGGGTGATGGACTTGGGCGCCGCCAGGACCTGGCCCCTCTCGATTTCCTTCTTCTTGATCCCCCGGAGCAGGACGCCGATGTTGTCGCCGGCGATCCCCTCGTCCAGGGTCTTCTGGAACATCTCCACACCCGTGCAGGTCGTGGTCTTGATCTCGGGAGAAAGCCCCACGATCTCCAGGGGGTCCCCCATCTTGACCTTGCCCCGCTCCACGCGGCCCGTGGCCACGGTCCCGCGCCCCTCGATGGAGAAGACATCCTCCACGGGCATCAGGAAGGGCTGGTCCACCGGCCGGTCGGGCTGGGGAATGTACTCGTCGATGGCCTTCATGAGCTCGTGGATGGGCTCGAAGACCGGGTCATCCGGGTCCTTCCCGGCGTCCAGGGCCTCCTGGCACTTGAGAGCCGACCCCCGGATGATGGGGATCTCGTCTCCTGGGAACTCGTACTTGTTGAGGAGTTCCCGGATCTCCAGTTCCACCAGGTCCAGGAGTTCCGGGTCGTCCACCTGGTCGGTCTTGTTCATGAAGACCACCAGGGCGGGCACGCCCACCTGCCGGGCGAGCAGGATGTGCTCCCGGGTCTGGGGCATGGGACCGTCGGCGGCGCTCACCACCAGGATGGCCCCGTCCATCTGGGCGGCCCCGGTGATCATGTTCTTGACGTAGTCGGCGTGGCCCGGGCAGTCCACGTGGGCGTAGTGACGCTTGTCCGTCTCGTACTCCACATGGGCCGTGGCGATCGTGATCCCGCGTTCCCTCTCTTCCGGAGCCTTGTCGATCTCGTCGAAGCTCTTCTCCTTGGCCAGGCCCTTCTTAGCCAGAAGCCTGGTCATGACGGAAGTGAGGGTGGTCTTTCCGTGGTCCACGTGCCCGATGGTCCCCACGTTCACGTGGGGCTTCGTCCTCTTGAAATGCTCCTTCGCCATGGTTTTGGAGTCTCCTTTCTGGGGAACACCCTGAACCTTCGGGGAGGCGAAACCCGAAAGGTCAACCGCGGCCCATGCGGCCCGACATACCTCTACTGGAGCTGCTGATGGGACTTGAACCCATGACCTCGTCCTTACCAAGGACGTGCTCTACCGGCTGAGCTACAGCAGCGCCCTGCCTTTCTGATCCAACCAAATACTAAAAAACGCCAAAGATCCTGGAGCGGGCGATGGGAATCGAACCCACGTAACCAGCTTGGAAGGCTGGGGCTCTACCATTGAGCTACGCCCGCTCGCTTCCCGGATCGTTCAAAACGTTTCGCTTTTGTGAAAGAAACCTCCTGATTCTCCAGGGCCTGCGCCTCCCCCGGGAGGGGGAAGCAGGTTTTCTTTCCATACACCTGTTCCGTCTTTATCGTTCCGGCCCTCCCGTGGAGGGCCGGCTCTCGGGGAAGTTCTCTCGAACCTCTCCCGATCCATTCCAATTTTTTCAAGAACGAACCTGGTGGGCAGGGGAGGATTCGAACCTCCGAAGGCTTCGCCACCAGATTTACAGTCTGGCCCCGTTGGCCGCTTGGGTACCTGCCCGCTCCTTCCAGACCCCAAGGAAGCATCCGCCCTGCTTCCAGCCTCTGGAGCTAGCGATGGGACTCGAACCCATAACCCTCCGCTTACAAGGCGGAAGCTCTACCGGTTGAGCTACGCTAGCTTCCCCGGGTCACTTCGAAAGGCCCCACATGATAGGGCTGGAGCCCCCTGGGTCAAGGCCTTTTAGCAAGGGAGGAAAAAAACCACAACCCTTTTC
>CAYQBW010000288.1:3162-4647 GCA_964415725.1 uncultured Planctomycetia bacterium | reverse complement strand
CTCCAGGGCCTGGCGGGAGAGGGATTCCACCCTGAGCCGCCCGAGCCTCCGGAGGGTTAGGGCCGGGCCCGGCGGAAAGGAAAAGGAGCGGCAAAAACGGCGAACCCCTTCCCCCAAGGGGGTTCCCTCGCAGGCCTCCCCGAGGAAGGAGGAGAAATCCCGGGCTTTCCGGCTCTCGGAAAAGGCCTCCTCCAGGCCGGGCGCCTCCCTGTCCAGGCGGGCCGCTTCCTCCAGGAGGCCCTCCAGGGCGGAGCTTCCACCCTCTCCCCGGAACCGGGCCAGGCGGGCCCGCCAGGCCCCGAGTTTCTCCCGGGCCTTCCGCATACGTTCCAAGGCACGGCCCATCCCCTCGTCCCGTTCCTTTCCCCCCGCCCGGGCCTGGAGAAAAGCCCGGAAAGCCCGCAGGGGAAAGCCCTCCTCCAGGAGGCGGAAACCTTCCGCCAGGGCTTCCTTGGAGGATTCCAGGAGGGCATGGACCTCCTCCTCCGGTTCCGCCCCGGCCCATCGGAGGTCCCGGGCCAGGTCCGCTGGAAGCGGCCCCGCCTCTCCTTCCCCGAGAAAGCGGGAGAGAGTTCGTGCCGCCCGTCGGTCCAAGCCCTCCAGGTCCCGGCCTTTTTCCAGGAACTCCAAAGCCTCCGGGTGGGAAGGGCACCCCTCCCGCACGAGGCCGGCCGCCTCGGCCGGCCTACCGGCCCGGAAGAGTTCGAGTCCTTCCTTCCATGCCAGGAGCTCCAAGGCTTTCTGGAAGGCTCCATCCCCGAGAGGAAACCTCTCCAGCCCTTCCAGGATCCTTCCCGCCCGGGTGGTTTCGCCCAGGCAGAGGTGGCGCCGGGCCGCCTCCAGGGCCCGGTCCATGGAGGTCTCCCATTTTTCCCGAACCTCCCGGAACTCGAGGAGCCAGGGATCTGCCTCCATAAAAGAAACCCATCTCTCCCAGTCGGCCCCGGCTTTTACTCCATGGGAAAAACCGGGGAAGGCCTGGAGAATCCCCCCGGGGGCCCGGATCTCCCGGTTCGAACGGCGGGCCGCCCTCCATTCCCCAAGGGCCCCCGCCGTGTCCCCTTTCTCCAGGAGAGACCGGGCCTTTTCGAGCTTCCGGCTCCCCTCCTCCACCGCATCCCGGGCCAGGCGGCGCAGGGTTTGCGCGGAGTAGGATTCGACTCCCTCCAGGAGGTCCAGGACTTTTCCGGGATACCCGGCGCGCAGAAAGAACCGGGCCTTTTCCAGCCTTTCTCTTTGCTCCCTCTTCTCCCGGTCGGCCCGGCCCAGGGCGGCTTTCAAGGCTTCCCCCAGGGTGGCGTCCCCGCCGGCCCGCTTCACGTCCCGCCAGGCACCGGGGAGGTTTCCTTTCTCCATCCTGTGCCGGGCCCGGGCGAGCAGGGCTTCCCGCGCCTTCCTTCGGACCTGGGCGGCCCGGCGGTGCTCGGCGACCGTGGGGTCCGAAGCGAGACGGAGGGCCTCTTCCCAAAGCCCCCGGGCCAGGGC
>CAYQBW010000288.1:0-3152 GCA_964415725.1 uncultured Planctomycetia bacterium | reverse complement strand
GGCCAGGGCCTCTTCGGCCTGTCGCAAACGAACCGCTCTCTGGAACACGGCTTCCTCCGAAAACCTGGCCTGCCGGGATTCGGGCGGAGGAAGGGGATATTCACCCCGGGCGGTTCAACTTCCCGCCCCGGGCCCGGAAAGACCCACCAGGTCCTTTCCACCCAGGGAGGAACGTGCCTCTTCCATGGCCCGCAGGGCCCCGGCCAGGAGATCCCTCCCCCTTTCGATTCCCTCGGCGGGGGCGTGGGCGATTCCCACGGGAGCCTTCCATCCCCCAGCCCCGAGGAGAATCTCCCGTGCGTCGGGAAAGACCCGACCCATCATGGCCGCCGCCCCCTCGGGGGGGGTGCCGGGAAGGAGAAGGGCCAGGGAGTTCTCCCCCCACCGCCCCAGGAGGTCGATGTCCCGGGTCTCCGTGAGAAGGCGCCCGCTCAGGGAAAGGAGAAGCTCCGCCGGAGGGGGGCCGGCCCAGCCCGGGGGGGCCTCGAAATGAATCAGCACAAGGGTCAGGACCTGGTGGAACCGGCGGGCCCGCTTCACCTCTTCTTCCATCCGGAGCTTCATGAAGCCCTGGTGGAAAAGGCCGGTCTCCCCGTCCAGGAGGGACTGGACGAGACTTTCCCCCGATTCCTCCCACCCGGAAAGACCCAGGAGAACCCTCCTGGAGAACTCATCCTTGTCCAGGGCGGCCTCCCGCTCCCGGAGAAGTTTTTCCGGGGAAGGCCTTTCCCTGAGGGGGTTTTCCTCCCGGAGAACGGAAGCGGCCTCTTCCACCCGGATCGGCGGAAAGAGAACCCGCGCTCCCGTAAAGGCCCCGAGTTCCAGGGCCTCGTCCCGGAAGGAAGGATCCCCCACCAGAAGAATCCGCGTCCCGCTCCGCCCCTTCAAGGAGAGGGCCGCCTCGTAGGCGTTGGGCCGGTTCCAGCGGGTTTCCAAGGCGACCAGGCAGGGAGAAGGGAAGGAGGCCGTCCCACCCGCTTCCTCCCAGGAATGGATCTCCATTCCTTCCCGCCGTCCGGCCCCGGCGAAGAGTTCGAACAAGGCCGGGTCGGCCATACCCAGGACCAGGATCCCTCCCTCGGTCATCCCTCACCCTCCCTTCCGCCCGGCAGGAGTCACGGGTCGCTGCGCCCTCCACTCACGACTTGGAGAGCTCGTCCAGGACTTCCTGGGGGAAATCGGCGTCACAATAAGCGTTTTCCACGTCGTCGTGCTCGTCCAGGTCCTCCAGCAAGGCGATCACCTTCCGGGCCGTGTCTCCGTCGACGGCCACGGTGTTCTTGGGAATGTAGCTGATCTCCGCCTGGAGCAACTGGACGCCCATTTCTTTGAGTCTTTCCTCCAGGGCGCCCTTGACTGCGATGAAATCGCTGGGATCGCTGGTGACCTGGTATTGGTCCCCGTCCTTTTTCATGTCCTCGGCGCCGGACTCAAGGGCCGCCTCCATGAGGGTGTCCTCATCGACGGCGTCGGCGGAGACGATGAAGAGCCCCTTGCGCTCGAACCGGTAGCTCACCGACCCGGAAGCGGCCAGGCTCCCCCCCCGGCGCTCGAAGATCTTCCGGATCTCCGGGGCCGTTCGGTTCCGATTGTCCGTAAGGATGTCCATGAGGATGCCCACGCCGCCGGGGCCGTAGCCTTCGTAGAGGATCTCTTCGTAATGCTGGCTGTCGTCCTGGCCCGCCCCCCGCTTGATGGCCCTCTCGATGTTGTCCTTGGGCATGTTGGCGGCCCGGGCCTTTTCGATGGCATACTTGAGCTTGAGGTTCGCGTCGGGATCGGGGCCCCCGAGGCGGGTGGCGGTGATGATCATCTTGGCGATCTTGGAGAAGAGCTTGCCCCTCTTGGCGTCCACCACCGCCTTCTTGTGCTTGATCCCGGCCCAGTGTGAGTGACCTGCCATAGACGTGCTCCCGTTCCTTTCAAAGAGTCCATTCTAACGGAAGGGGCGGCGCCGGGGAAAGCGCGGGACCGCCGGCCTCTCCAACCGGCCCGTATGCAACGGGGGCCGGACGAAAGGCCCGGCCCCCGGCGGGAGGAGTTTCTTTCCCTGGGAAAAGCTCTACCGCTTGGAGTACTGGGTGGCCTTGCGCGCCTTGTGGAGGCCGTATTTCTTCCGTTCCACCATCCGGCTGTCCCGGCTCAAGTGCCCCCCCGCCCGGAGGATTCCTTCCAGGGCGGGGTTCTCCGAACGGAGGGCCCGGGCGATGCCCAGGCGGATGGCGCCGGCCTGTCCCGTGGGCCCCCCGCCCTCGACCCGGACGTGGACGTCGTACTTTTCCTTCACCCCGGCGGCTTCCAGGGGGCCCACTACGTCCAACCTGTCCTGGGGCCGGGTGAAGAACTGGTCGAAAGGCTTGCCGTTGACCAGGATGACCCCCGTTCCGGCCTTGATCCGGACCCGGGCGACAGATGTCTTGCGCCGCCCGATGCCCGCGACCCAACCACCGGGGAGACGCTTGACCCGGATCTCCTTGGTGGGCTCGGGCGCCTGGGTTTCGACGCCGTCCTTTTCGATCTCCTCCGGCTTGGGAGCCAGGTCCGCCAGACTGGTCTTTTCTTCGGTCACCTTACTGGATCTCCATCTCCTTGGGGTTCTGGGCCGCGTGGGGATGTTCGGGGCCCGGATATACCCTCAGTTTCTTGAGCATGAGCCTTCCCAGGTTGTTCTTGGGAAGCATGAGCCTCACGGCGTGCCGCACCACCCGGGCCGGGTCCTTTTCGATCTGGATCCGGAAAGGAACTTCCCGGCGCCCTCCGGGATACCCGGAATAGCGCTGGTAGACCTTGGCGCCCTTTTTCCTGCCCGAAAGCCGCACCTTGGATGCGTTGATGACGATCACCCCCGCCCCCGTGTCCACGTGGGGCGTCCATTCAGGCCTGTCCTTGCCCATGAGCCTGAGAGCGATCTTCACGGCCATCCTGCCCAAGGGATACTTGGAGGCGTCCACGAGGTACCACTCCCGCACCTGGTCTTCCCGGCGGGCCATGGTGGTCTTCCACATGCCGTTTGCTCCTGGTCGAGACACAAACCCCCTTCCTCCGGGAAGGAGGGAACTTCCAGTGAAAGGGAGGGAGGATACCTTTCCACCCCTTCCTGTCAACAGGGGACCCGGGGGGGACGGGCCGCCCGGGGCGCCAGGGTCAACCAC
>CAYQBW010000287.1:3629-4664 GCA_964415725.1 uncultured Planctomycetia bacterium | reverse complement strand
CGCGGCGGACCACGAGCAGGGCCCCCCAGGCGGCCAGGTAGGCGATGAGAAAGAGGGAGGCCCTCCCGAAGAGCAAAAGGAGCGTAAAGGCCAGCCTGTCTCCCAGGACCCCGCAGACATTGGAAGGGGACTCCCCCAGGGCGGGAAGGCGGAAGCTCACCAGGGCCACCAGGGCGAAGAGGGAGACCCCGCAGAGAACCAGGCCCGCCACTTCCTTGAAGTGGCTTCCCCTCACCATCCGCCCCTGGGCGTCCACCTCCACGAACCGTTTTCCACCCATATCTCTTCAGGCTCTCCCTTCTTCCCACCGTTCCAGGCAGAGCTTCACCAGCCTCTTCGCCGCCGCGGCCTTGGTGAGTTCGGGCCACTCTTCTTCCCGGCCTTCCCGGTCCAGGATCCACAGCCGGGTCCGGTCCTTTCCAATCACATCCACCCGGTTCACCGCCAAAAGGTCCACCCCCTTGGCCCTGAGCTTCTCCCGGCCGTTCTCCAGGATCTTTTCCTTTTCCAGGGCGAACCCCACGAGGAGCTGGCCCTTCCGGCTCCGCCGCCGCCCAAGGCCCGCCAGGATGTCCGGGTTTTCCACGAGTTCCAGGCGCATCCGCCCTCCCCGCCCGCCGGACCCGGAGCGCTTGATCTTTCCCTGGACCCGGAAGGCCGGGCGAAAATCGGACACGGCGGCGGCCATGATCACGATGTCCGCCTCCTTCGAGGCGGACCGGACCACCCGTTCCATGTCCTGGGCAGAAATCACCGGGGTGACGCGGACCCCCTTGGGGGGAGGCGTCTCGAGAGGCCCCACCACCAGGTGCACATCCTGGCCCGCTCCCAGGGCGGCCCGGGCGAGAGCGAACCCCATCCTCCCGCTGGAGGCGTTGGAAAGGTAACGCACGTCGTCCAGGTACTCCCTGGTAGGCCCCGCCGTGATCAGAAACTGTGCCATCGACACCTGCCGGGTCAGAAACCGCCCTCGCTGCCCAGCGGAAGGAGGATTTGGATTATAGGAAGGCGGAGCCTCCCGGGAAAGGATGGGGG